>NZ_JASDCB010000046.1:0-33558 GCF_030408135.1 Pseudoalteromonas sp. APC 3691
ATGGCTTCCTTCAGACCCCACCGTTGGCCAGTGACGCCCTTGCCATTCAGATTATCTTCCCCTTAGTCAGGGTGATAAGGCATCTTTCAGCCTATCGGGTTTGCCAGCTTCGCTGGGCAAACAAAAATAAAAAGCGCATACTGCGCTTTTTGTTTATTATTAAAGTAATTAAACCTCAGCGTAGAGATAATAAATGAAGTTAAAACTTTCAAACACAACCTCTTCATGTAAGCACTTACTATTGACATGCACTTTACTATCAATAGCACCTAGCACCTACGCTGCCGTAACTTGGAATACAATAAACCCTCATATTCAGTTTTTAAAGCAACAAGACAAGCTTCGCTTCTACGACTCTAACCAAGTATTAATTGAAGGCGAAAAATGTGCCCTACTGGTTGATACGAGTGCCAATTTTGCTGCAGTTGAACAACTTGCTGAAGATTTAAAAAAACGCCTTAAAACACCTTTATGCTATTTGGTTGCCACGCATTACCATGACGATCACTTGCTAGGTATGGCGGTTATGCAAAATTTTTATCCTGATGCCAAGCTCGTTGTTCATCAGCAAGTAAATAAAAATTTTAGCCTTTACCAAACAGCATATACCGACAAACTAGACACCTATGAAAAGAGCATTGAGCTGAGCTACCAACGGTTAGCGAATGTACCCAAAGAAGAGCAAGCTAAATGGCGTGATAAGTTAAAGCTTGCAAAAAAGCGACTTTTTCGCTGGCAGGAGTATCAGCTTAGCAAACCCGAAATAGTAATTAATAGTCGTAAAATTATCGACCTTGGTGGTTTTGAGGTAACGCTTGAGCCGCAGCAAGCCCATACTAACGGTGATTTAACTATTACTACTAATAATGGCAGTGTGCTGATTGGTGGCGATATCGTTGACTGGCTTCCTTACCCTGGTCACGGCGAACTTAAAAGTTGGCAAACGTTGCTTAAGCAATATATTAACGACGAAAAGCTCACTATTATTATACCTGGCCACGGCGGCACATTAACAAAAGAGCAGCTGAAACAGCCGCTATCATTTTTAACAGCCATAACGGAGCATGTTAAAAACAATAAAGATCAAAGTATTGAGCAGTTAATGCTGTCGTTTCCTGAATCAGTTATTGAGCCTTATAAACAAGAAGCGCTTAATATAAAATCGAGTAACTTTTTTTTACAAGCAGGCCTAAATCGTGTAAAAAGCGCAGAATAACTCAACACAACGGATTGTGTTAAAATAATAAAAGGAATTTACAAAAGTGATCACTATGCGCAGTTTGGTTTTATGTTGTTTGGGTATTTTGTTATTTGGTTGTCAATCAATGGAGCAAGAACCACAAGAAGCTCCACAAATATTTACTCATTTTGAGCCTGACTATACTTATGATATTGACGATGAAGTAGCTCAAACGCCTCAAGTTAAAGAGGCAGTTACGCCACTTCAATTCAAAAAAACAATCGTAAAAAAGCGCCCACTAAAAACCACCGATCTGTGGATGCATATAGCCAATAATCTACACTTTACGATTTATCAAAATCGCGCTTTAAAAAAGCGTATCAGCTGGTATGCAAAGCAACCTAACTACTTACAAACGGTGAGCAAACGCGCAGCGCCTTACCTGTATCACATCGTAAAAAAAATTGAGCAAAAGCAATTACCTATGGAGCTCGCATTATTACCATTTGTAGAAAGCGATTTTAGACCAACAATAGCCTCATCACAGCAAGCTGTTGGTGTTTGGCAGTTAGTTGGCGCAACGGCGCATCACTTTGGTGTTAAGTCAGACCAATGGTATGACGGGCGCCAAGACGTACTTGCTTCAACCGATGCTGCACTTGATTACTTAAGTTACTTACACAAACGCTTTGATGGTAATTGGCTACATGCTTTGGCCGCTTATAATAGTGGTGAAGGCCGTGTTAAACGTGCAATCGAAAAAAACAAAAAACGCGGTAAAAGCACCGATTACTGGTCGCTCAGTCTGCCAAAAGAAACTGCTGACTATGTACCCAAATTACTCGCTTTAAGTTATTTAGTTAAACATCCACAAAAGGGCATTAAACGCCCAAAGCTAGCATATAAACCATTTACAACACAGATGAACATAGGCCAGCAGTTCGACTTTTCAGTCATTGCCAAGCTCTCTGGTATAGGTTCAAAGCAGTTACATGCTATTAATCAGGGATATTTAAAAAATCAAAGCTCACCTAACGGGCCGCATACTTTACTGCTGCCTATAGGGCAAGAAGCATTATTAAAAAGTCAGTTCTTCAAATCAAACTTTGCTGGAGAGTACATCGTTAAACAAAACGATACGCTTTACAGTATCGCCAGGCGTTTTAGTATGTCTGTAAAAGCTTTGAAACAACTTAATAATAAAAATAATAATTTAATAGGTGTTGGAGAAAAGTTATTAGTTGGGCAACCTAAAACTCTGCCAAGCACATTAACTGTTGATTACAAAATCAGCCCTTATTTAGAACACCAAGAGATTGCGATTCCCACCATTGAAATAGATTACGAAGTTAAGTCAGGCGATAGCCTTTGGAGTATAAGTCAGCTTTATGATGTACCTCATAGCGACTTGGCAAAATGGAACAAACTCTCTGCATCAAGTATTTTAAAGCCTGGCACTCAATTAGTACTGTTTATACCACAGGCTGAAAAGCAAAAAGCAGCACCAATAAAAAAAGATTTACTGCTAGATTTACAAAAAACACTAAATCAGCCACGTTAAGTTTATAAACACGTATATTTCGCGTAAAATTGCGCCCTAACATAGTTATTATTTGAAGAGACAAGCATGCAAATTAGCAAAAATTCAGCAGTTGAATTTCATTACACCCTTAGCGAAGCGGGCGAGCAAATTGAAAGTAGCACAAACGAAGCGCCACTTACTTACATTCATGGCAGCGAAGGCATGCTTCCTGGTTTAGAAAAAGCACTTGAAGGCAAAGAAGCTGGCGAAAAATTTAGTGTAACTCTAGAGCCAAGTGAATCATACGGCGAGCGTGTTGATGACTTAATTCAACGTATTCCGCTTAAGCACCTACAAGGCGACGTTAAAGTATGGAAACCTGGTATGACAGCAATGGTTAGCTCTAACCAAGGTCGTCATCAGGTTACTATTGTTAAGGTTGGTCGTTTTAACGCAGATTGTGATTTAAACCACCCATTTGCTGGTAAAACGCTAACGTTTGACGTTGAAGTTATATCGGTACGTGAAGCAACAAGTGAAGAAGTTTCTCACGGACATGTGCACGCTGAAGGCGGCTGTGGTCACTCTCACTAGTTAGCAATAAAGGAAGTAAGTATGTCTAAAGTTGCAGTCGTTACAGGTGGTACAAAAGGTATTGGCTTAGCCGTAGTAAAGCGTTTGCTAAACAATGGCTATGAAGTACATAACCTTGATATAGAGCTGAGCGAAATCGGTATATTTCATCAGTGTGATGTAAGTGATGTATCGGCGGTACAAAGCTGTATCAACGCTATCTGTGAACAAAGCAAACGTATTGATGTACTTGTTTCTAATGCTGGAAAACACTTAAGCGCAAATATAGAAAGCACCGACGAGCAAACTCTCGATGCACTTTTTGCGCTTAATGTTAAAGGCGCTTATGCCGCAATACAAAGCGTATTGCCAAGCATGAAAGCGCAAAATGGCGGCGCTATTATATTAGTCGCTTCCGATCAGGCAATTATAGGTAAGCAAAACTCTTTTGCGTATAACCTAACAAAACATGCCCTTGCCTCAATGGCTAAAACAACAGCGCTTGATTACGCAGGTTTTAATATTAGAGCAAATGCGGTATGCCCTGGCACAATAGAAACCCCGCTATTTCATAACGCAATAGATGCGTACTGCGCAAAAAGTGGCGCAAACAAAGCTGAAATAGTTGCCGAGGAAGCAAGTCTTCAACCGCTTAACCGATTAGGTCAAGCCGATGAGGTTGCTGCCCTTGTGAGCTTTTTAGCAAGCGACGATGCCAGTTTTATAACAGGCAGCCTACAAAGTATTGATGGTGGTTACACAGCCCAATGAGCATGCAAATTATTGACCCTCATGTGCATTTTTTTAATCTTGCCGAGGGGCAATATACTTGGCTACAAGGCGAAAACCCACCAGCATGGCCTAACCTAGAAAAAATTAAACAACCAATAAGTGCAGAGCAACTTGTTAAAAGTACTGATTTTGAACTTGCGGGTATTGTGCACATTGAGGCTGGGTTTGATAATCAATCACCTATAAACGAGTTAAACTGGCTAAGCTCGCATTTAAAAAACCTTTCATTCAAGGCTATTAGTTACAACCAAATTGATGCGCCCGCAGAGCAATTTAATCACGCGCTAAATGCACTGGCTCATTCAAGCCTTTGTGGTATAAGAGATATAACCGAAGAAGATGATGCAGTGAGACTAAAAAGCCCTCATTGTATTAATAACCTTAATTTATTGGCTACAAATAAACTGCATTTTGAAGCTCAATTTGATATTGAAAATAGCGAAATAACCAAACAAATAGCTTACTACGCTAAGCAGCTACCGCAGCTTCAGATTATAATTAATCATGCAGGACTGCCAAGTAATTTAAATGACTGGCAACAAGGTGCTGAGTTACTTGCTCAGCACGACAACATAGCAATTAAATTCTCTGGTTTTGAATTACTACAACTTACCAGTGAGCAACAAGCAGCGTGTTTTAATATTCTTTTTAATCACTTTGGCCAGCAGCGTATTATGTTTGCAAGCAACTTTCCTGTGTGCCAAATAAATACAAGCTACAACACTCTATGGCACTGCCATAAGGCGTTATGCTCAAACGATAAGACATGGCATAACCTTAGCTATGCAAACGCTAAGCACTACTACCAAGTTTAAGTAAAACTAGTTATATTAAACTCTCTTTTTATAATAATACGGCCAATTTATGAAAATGTACTTTTTACTAATCGTTGTATTTTCTGCGTTTTTTCTCAATGGCTGCATATCTCAAAATCCAGATCCGACACCTAAGCTGCAACATGCTCTACTGGCAAAGCCAAATAAAACAGCCGTTAGCAAAGCAATTAAAACACTTGTACATATACAAGAAACTCAATTAGCTGAGAATGTATTTACTACCAGCAGCACAGTAACCCTTAGCAATGTGGATGGTAATAATATTATCGACACGCAAAGTCGCAATACACCCGATCAGTTTGAATTGATGATTAAAGGCAAGCAATGCTATATACGCCACCTTGATAGTAAAGCCACTATTGAGCTTAAAGACGTAGAATGTAGAATTAACGAGTTATAACAAGCTAAAACTTTACCAAAAAAGTAAAAGCCGGTAAGTGACTAATCACTTACCGGCTTTTTAATGCATGACCTAAGTTAGGTTAAAAGACTATTATTTTATTTCTACGCGTTGAGAACGCATAACAATCTCATCATTTAATTCAATACCCAACCCTGGCTCTTCTGACACTTCAAAGAAACCATTTTTAGGTTGTGGGTCTTGTAAACATAACTCGCGGTTCCACTTTTTAATCGCATAAGTGTGGTGCTCATGAATCAAAAAGTTAGGGATAGCCGTTTCTAAGTGCAGTGATGCTGCTGTTGCAACAGGCCCGCCACATACGTGAGCTTGAATACGCACATCAAAGATATCTGCGTAATCACATACTTTTTTAGTTTCGGTAAAGCCACCACATAAACCAATATCAGGTTGCAGAACATCAATACTTTGCTCTTCTAAGTACGGGCGCACACCCCAGCGATTATACAAACGTTCACCACCAGCAATTGGCACATTAACTTTATCTGCTACTTTTGCATGTAATGAATGGTTTAAATAGTTAACTGGCTCTTCAAAGTACATACAGTCAAATTCTTCTGCAATTTCACCCAACTGAATGGCTGTTGTCACACCTGGTAAACTATGGCATTCAAAAATAATATCCACTTCGTCGCCTACTGCTTCGCGAATAGCTTGCATACGCGCACGATATAGCTTCATTTCAGTACGTGATATTATTTTTGTACGGTCGTAATAAGTATTGCCGTCTTTATCGTACTGAATTGGATCTACTTTTACTGCATCGTAACCTTCGGCCATCGCCTTTAAAGCCGCTTCTGCATATTCTTGCGGTTGTACTAGCGCTTTAAATTCGCTATCCCAGTCAAACTGTAATTGTGATGCGTACGTACGTAGTTTGTCGTTAACTTTACCGCCTAATAATTGATATACAGGTAAACCAAGCGCTTTACCTTTAATATCCCAAAGCGCGGTATCAATTGCGCTCATTGCAGCATATACAACTGGTCCGCCGCCTAAACCCCAAAAGCTCTCACGTAACATACGTGACCATAGTTTTTCTGTTTGAAATGGGTCGTGGCCGATTAAAAAGGCGTCGGCCATTTCTTTAATCATAGCCGCTGCAGCACTGTGACCTAAATCGTATGCAAGGCCCGCTTCGCCAACACCACTAATACCTTCGTCAGTATGAATACGTACAAACACAGGTGTCCAAGAAGGTCTATCAGGACAGTGAATATCAAATACTTCAACGCGATTTACTTTCATTAAAATTCCTTATTAACCGCTATGGGTTATTTTGCAAAACTAGGGTCAAGTCGATACGCTTTACGTAACATCGCAGGCCACGCAAGTTGCCCGCCAGTGCTGCCACTGTGTACTACATTTGCTTGATTATAAATATTGTCGATTATAGGCTGCGGTACTTCAATAACCTCTTGCGAGCTTGATTGTAGCGCTAATTGAATTTCACACGCTCGCTGTAAATCATAAAAGCGCATAAACGCATCGCCTACCGTTGGGCCTACCGTTAAGCCACCATGATTTACCAATAACATATGGTTAGTGCTGCCTAAATCGTCTTGCAACACTTTTCGCTCGTCGTCGTTTACCGCAAGCCCTTCGTAACCATGATAAGAAAGCGATGGCAGTGAAAACATTGAATACTGGCTAAGCGGTAATAAACCATTTTTTTGTGTAGCAACAGCGATTGTTTCTTTGGTATGAAGATGAATAACACAATGAGCGTCTTCGCGTACCTCATGAATCGCACTGTGAATAGTAAAACCAGCAGGGTTAATACTAAATGGCGTATCATCAATAATGTTACCGTCTAAGTCGACCTTTACTAAATTAGAGGCAGTTACTTCATCAAAGGTTAAACCAAAGGCATTCACTAGGTAGTGATCGGTGCCAGGCAAACGTGCTGATAAATGCGTATAGATTAAATCCCCCCAACGAAAGTGCTCGACCAGTCTATAACATGCGGCTAAATCAACACGAAGTCGCCACTCTTGTGCTGATACTTTATTTTTTAAATTGAGTTGGGGTAAATCAAACATAATAAGCCTTTTAAAAACGTACATTACTAACCTGCACGAACAGATGTTTAGAAGTCTAAAGCAGTCTCTATTTTATAGCAAACACCAAACAAAACAGCCACACTATTGTGTGGCTGTTTGTAAAACTAAAATACCAATTGCATTAAAATGGTATAGCTGCGTAAATTATTTTACGTTAGCTAGGTAATCTGCAATTGCTTCAAACTCTTCATCAGTTACCGTTGCAACCATTGCTTTCATAGCCATGGTCATACCGTTATTACGTGCACCTGATTTGATGTCTTTCATTTGCGCTACTAAGTAGTCTTTGTTTTGACCGTTTAGCTTAGGATACATACCCATAATTGGTGCTTTACCTTCAGCGCCATGACAAGTTTGACAATTTTTAGCGGTATAAAGTGTGGCGCCATCGGCCGCTGCTGCATTAAACGAGAAGCTTGCGGTTAAAGTAATACCCGCGCCTAATAGTAGTGTTTTCATCTTGCTCATTGTATTTACTCTTCTTTTTTGACGGTTAGAAAAACTGTTCTATTGATTGTAGTAAACAATCAAATAAAAAGCATACGTACGAAACGACGCTAGACGATCAACTTAACCAAAAACCGCTAACTCGTTTCTGTCTCACTTTTATATACTTTAGCAAATAAAAATGAGCTTACCCTTAATAAACTATTACCACACTATATCATCTGGTACTTCAAAGTCTGCGTACGGGTCATCTTCATCTTTTGGTTTGTTTTCAGGCTCTACATGAAAAACAATATACTTTTCGTCAACTTCTGCCACTTTGCGTGCTGGTTCGTCGTCTAATACGTAAAATTGCCCTTCTAGTACACAAATAGCTAAACGACCGCCCGATAACGCTTTTTGCGTTTTCTCGTTCACGTCGATATTTTTTACTTTGTTTTGATAAGTAAAATTAAATGTGCGCTCACCACGAATAGCGTCTTGGTTGTGGTGCTCTAAAATTTGTTTAACACGCGCTTCTTGTTCGCGCTGCTTTAAGCTCACTTGGCGTGTTTGGTTAAGCTCTTCAGCTTTTTTTTGCTGCTCTAGCTTGGTTTGTTGAATATGCTTTTGCAGATCACTTGGGTTGCTAGTAGCCCCTTTCTTTTGCTTTTTTTGTTGCTTACGCTTTTCTGATTTAGCAACTTTAGCATTATGCGATGTTGTTAATCCTGCTTGAAGCAATTGGTCTTGTAATGAACCCATGGCTTTGTTCCACTAAAAACTAATATTATCGCTATTTTAATCACCAACGAGTTCAAATAACAGCGCTATCGACATTAATCTAGCAAACTAGTTAAAACAAACCATGATATAGCGCAAAGAGCATGGTTTTAATTATCAATTAAAAACAATTTTTAATACAATGCCACGTAACCAATCAGCAAATGTATAAGCCATATAATGCGTTTACCTCATCTACTCGTTTGCTCGGTATTTATATTTTTTGTGCTTTATGCACCGCAACCCCTACTTAGTCTTTTTGCGAGCGAATTTAATGTAGCACCTGCGGTAGCTGGCAGCTTAATGACTGCAACTATGTTGCCCTTAGCCATTGCCCCGCTCGTTTACGGTTTATTTTTAGCAAAAATAAATCCACTACTTATATTACGTATTGCAATGGTGCTTTTAGGCCTTAGCTGCTTACTTTTTATTTATGTACCTAGCTTTGAGCTTTTATTATTAGTCCGATTTTTACAAGGTTTAACGCTCCCTGCAGCTTTAACCGCAATGACTAGCTATATAGGTATGAGTTATAGCGCTGATACACTTCAAAAAAATATGACCCTATATATTGGTAGCAGCATAGTTGGTGGTTACTTTGGTCGTGTGCTCGCAGCTTTGTTTAGCGACTTATGGAATTGGCAGAGCTTTTATTACGTAATTGCTTTTATGCTTATTTTTTTAGCTTTAACAATCAAACATTCTCAATTTTCGAACCCAGCAACAAAGTCTCAGCTTTCACCACTGGACTACATTAAACAGCTTAAAGAAGGCGCTATACTTAAAATTTACGGTGCCGTTTTTTGTATGTTTTTTTGCTTTGCTGCACTACTTAATTACTTACCGTTTATATTGCAAAATACGTTTTTAATTACCAATACTCGTGACATAGGTTTAGTTTACAGTGGCTATTTAGTTGGTGCACTCGCCTCTATTGCTGCACCTTGGTTACTTAAAAAAGTCGCTTCGCCTTGGCATTTATTAACTGCGGTATTTAGTTTTTATAGTGTGAGTATTATTTTATTAATGAGCCACCAGCTTAGCTTATTTTTAATCGCATTTACTTTGTTTTGTGGTGCTATGTTTGTGATTCACTCAACCGCGGCGCCACTCGTTAATAAAATAAGTAAAGCCCCGCCAAGTGTAACCAATGGTGGATATGTATCGTTTTATTACAGTGGTGGTGCATTGGGGTCGTTATTACCCGGTGTGGTATACCAACATCATGGGCAAACAGCGTTTATGTTTACGCTACTTGCGGTTTGCTTATGTGGTTTATCGTTAATTATGTGGGCTTATTTCGAGGGTAAAAATACAACGCGAGGTTGATGCTTTGTGTGATTAAAAAATGCTTCTAAATCAGCTTTACTAATCAACCATGTTTGGGTGTTTTCAAACGGATGACAATGAAACAAATCACCACCCCAAATATCTTTATCGACCCATAAGCTCACTTCGTTTTGCTTATCATTTAAAAGAGCCAACATAGATACACACCCAGGAGCCACTTTTAAATACGTTGCTAAGCGCTCACTCGATGCAAACCCTAAACGCGAAAGCCCTTGTTGCTTTGATAGTGCCTTTAAATCAAGTTGCTTATTGTGCGCGGTAATAACTAAAAAGTGTCGCTTACCTTCATTATCGCGTAAAAATAGGTTTTTAAGACGAGTACCAGGACGCTCAATCATAAACTCATCAGCTGCTAAGCTAGTATGTAGCGGCGGATGCTCTATTCCATCATAGTTAATATCTAGGTGCGCTAAAAGCTCTGCTAACTTAGTTTTATCCGCATACATATTACAAACAACGCCCTCTTAATTGCACGCTTAGGTCTCGCCATAAAACTTCACTTACTTCGTGTTTATTATCGCAATACTGACGCTCTTTTAACTCTTCGTTTAATAACTCAACAGCTTGATCTTCTAACTGCAATTTTAAAACACTCGATTCTTCAAAATGCTCTTGTTCAATATACTGCTTAACCTCACCACGGCTTGGTCTCTTGTTTGGACCACGGTCTAAGTTAAAGTTTTCACGATGCTTAGCTTTTACCGAAACAACATAAGCAAAAAGTTTATTGCCTTGATCATCTTGCTTTTCGTGAAACTGTTTATTATTTATTTCAAAAGGCGGCTCATCATTCGAGGCACAACCAGCGAGTAAAACCATAAGCGCCAGAACACATTTTTTCATTGTTTTTTATCGTTTTAGTTTTGAATTAAGCCGAGTCTAACAAAAATTGACGAAAACGGTGAAAATTTACGAAAAAATACTTGACCAAATTTATAAAAAAACTTAAAGTTCGTCCCGCTTGGAACTCAGCAGTCAAGCAGTTACATTATATGTAATTTAGGAATGTGGGGCTATAGCTCAGCTGGGAGAGCGCCTGCCTTGCACGCAGGAGGTCAGCAGTTCGATCCTGCTTAGCTCCACCACTTTCCTACTCCTTTTCAAATTCGTTCTACTCTTCTATTTTTCCATTGTTTTTATTATTTTTTGATACCCTACTATTCTAATTTTTCATTCTATATAATTTTAAATTTATCCATTCAACTTGTGTCTTTACAAGTTCTTAGCTATACATAATGCCACACATTAATACTTTAGGCTTAACATGGACAACCCTAAGCGTTCAACGCTAAAAAAGCTAGCTGCTATAGGTTTAACAGCTGGTGCGATAACACATGCGCCTTATGTTTTTGCCCGAAAAAAAGTCACATTAAGAGTACTTGGTACTCATGTAACACTCCAAGAGGCTATCCGCAAGCAAGCGATGAGTGACTTAGGTATTAATATAGAATTTACTCCAGCAGGCAGCGCTGCTGTTTTGCAAAAGGCATCAATGGACCCTAGCTCCTTTGATTTATACGAACAGTGGTCAAACAGCATTAATGTGCTTTGGGATGCAGGTTCTATTCAGCCAATAGAAAAAAAGCGACTCACCTACTTTAACGAGATAAATCCACTCACTAAAACGGGAAAACTAACCGAAACTGCAAGTATTGGTGCAGGTGATGCCCCCTATAAATTATTAAATGTTCAACCCGATGGCACATTAAGCGCTCAAGAAAGCGATCATATTAGCTTTTTGCCTTATGTGCATAATGTTGACTCTTTTGGTTACAACACCGACTTTATTAAGCCCGGTATAGCATACGAAACAGAAAGCTGGAGTTGGCTGCTTGATGACGAGAACCGAGGTAAAGTAGCCATTGTAAATGCGCCTACCATTGGATTATTTGACCTAGCCCTAGCAGCACAAAGCAAAGGGCTTATAAAGTTTAACGATATAGGTGCAATGACCCGCCCAGAACTTGATAGATTGTTTAGTATATTACTCGACTTTAAACGCCAAGGTCATTTTAGTGGCTATTGGAACTCGGTCCCTGAATCGATTGAGTTTATGAAAAGTAAGCGTGCCCATATAGAAAGTATGTTTTCGCCTGCCGTCTCTGCGTTAAACAGTCAAAATATTAATGTTCGTTTTGCCGCGCCAAAAGAAGGCTACCGAGGATGGCATGGTGTTATGTGTTTATCGTCACAAACACAAAGTAGCGTAAAAGATGCAGCTTACGACTATATGAATTGGTGGCTTTCAGGCTGGCCTGGTGCATTTATTGCTCGCCAAGGTTATTACATTAGTAACCCACAACGCTCTAAACTACTTCTATCTCAGGCCGAATGGGATTACTGGTACGGTGGAAAAGCAACAAACATAGATTTATTAAATACAAATGGCGACGTAGCAGTAAAAGCGGGTAAGCAACGCAACGGCGGTAGTTACCATAAACGCTTTAGCAATGTAGCAGTATGGAACACCGTTATGCCAACCTATGACTACAGTCTACAAAAATGGTATGAGTTGATTAGCCGATAATGATAATAAATTCAATTAAATCAAAAATAATATTAGCTTTGTGTCCGCTGATTGGATTACTTCTTTTACAAAGCTATTTGTTTAACTATTCGCAAACGACCTTACTAAACTTGCAAAAGTCGCAGCGTAACGCGCTTATTCAAAGTGAAGCTGTGAATCACTTAGAAAACGATATTATCTCTTTGCAAGCGTATGCAGTCTCATTTATTGACAATGCAAATGAAAATACGATTACCAAATTTAATTTTTATTTAAATAAGGCAACTCTAAATCTCGAGCAGCTAAAAACAAACACTAAAAACCAGACCCCTGAGTATCAAAGCTCACTTATACGCCTTGGCGAGTATCTAAATAATTACCAAGAAACATTTGGCCAAGTTGTCGTAAATAGACAAAAACGCGAACACCTTTACACTACTCAGTTCAAACAGCCTATTGATGACTTACAAGTAACAATTAGTAATTTAGAGGAGTCTTCAAGCGACAGTAACAAGGTTATTTTCAACGATGTTTTACTCACAATAAGTAATTTACAACACGCAATTATAAGCTATCTCTATAAACCTAATTTTGATGAAGCACAAAATGTAAAACAAAACTTAAATCACTTACATAAAAAACTAACGAGCACCTCTGTAATAAATGAATCCCTCTCCAATAAAACAACAAGCTTAAAACAAGCTTATAACCAACTTGTATTACTTACCCGTAGCTACACTTTTTCTGTAAATGTAGTGCTTACAGGCATAGAAAACGAATTGCTATATTTAACTAATGAAATTAAAAATATAGAAAAAAATAAACTAACCGAAACAGAAGAGCTATTAGGTAACCACTTAACAAAAAATACAGAACAGGCAAATATATTTGCCCTTTTAATTATGTTAATCATTTTATTCTTAAGTTATTTTATTTTTAGATCGGTTATAAAACCAATTACTCAGCTCACTTTATTACTTAAAGATATGAATAGCGAAAAGCCAATAACTATTTCAAACAACAGCCGAAATCAAACTGAAATAGCATCGGTAATAAAAGCAGCTAATGCTTTATATTTAAAAAGTAAACAAACCAAAGAGCTACTCAACGAAACCCGCGTATTAAATTCCCAAATGGAAGCAATGAATGCCGACCTGACGAGTGCTATGGAGCAAACAGATAAAGCCAATAAAACAAAAATAGATTTTGTAGCCAATATGAGTCATGAACTTCGCACACCAATGAATGGCATATTAGGTATGTTGCAACTTTTACAAAGCAGCGAGCTTCCCTCAAGGCAAAAACACTACGCTGATAAAGCTTTTTCAAGTGCTCAAAATTTATTGCAGATTTTAAATAATATTCTGGATTTTTCTAAACTAGAATCGGAAAAAATCCAGTTAGAGCAAATCCCTTTTACCTTACATACTATAGTTTCTAACGTTCAAAATTTATTCTCAACAAATGCCAAGCAAAAAGGCTTGTTATTAAACTTTACTTTACACGTTGATGCAGGGCTTGAGCTTATTGGCGACCCAATGCACTTAAGCCAAATAATAAATAACTGTGTAGGTAACGCAATTAAGTTTACTGAGCATGGTGAAATATCATTAACTATAGAAGCGACATCTCAACACGAAAAAACAATAAACCTTCGCTTTAGTATAAAAGACACGGGTATTGGGATGACGAAAGAGCAATCAAAAATTATATTCCAGTCTTTCTCGCAAGGTGATTCAAGCACAACAAGAAAGTATGGTGGAACCGGTTTAGGACTCACTATAAGCAAACAATTAACTAAACTGCTTGGCGGAGATATACAAGTAAGGAGCACGATTAATCAAGGTAGCGAGTTTTTCTTCACTCTACCCTTTACCTTATCTGAGCAGCAAAAACTTAAAAAACATGCCCTATTAATTAGCCCCGATAATGAGCAAATTAAAAAATTAATGGACTTGCTAAGTGATATAAATATAACAACAGAAACCACACAAGAACCATTAAGAGCCATTGCTAAAATGGCTCAACCTAATAGCCCATTTAGTATTGTAATAATGTCGATAAAACAAAAAGAGCTCAAAGATAACTTTATATTACAACAACTGTATGCTCAAAATAAAAATACGAATGAAAAATTGACGCTTATTTTATTGATTACTGATGAAGAGTCTCCTGAGCCAGTTGCAAAAAATGAAAGTATAGACATTACACTTATTGGTAATAAAAATAGTGAAGTAGAAATTTTAAGGAAGCTTTCACCTGATAATTTTAAAGAAAAGCAATTAAGGCCTCATCCTAAATTCTCGGGTTTTAATGCATTAGTTGTTGACGACAATAAAATTAATCAAGAAATAGCTTCCGCTCTTTTAGCCAGATTAGATATGACCGTGAACATTGCTGACAATGGACGTGACGCATTAGATAAAATAGAGACAAATGACATCGATATTATTTTTATGGATGTTCAAATGCCAGTTATGGACGGACTAGAAGCAACAAGCATATTAAGAGAGCGAGGCTACAAAACTCCTATAATTGCGATTACGGCAGCCGCAGACCCTAATGATAAAAAAGCAGCGTTTAGAGCCGGTATGGATGACTTTTTAGTAAAACCAATTATTTTTGATGCTCTTTTCGAAAGTATAGAAAAACACCTACAAAGTAACAAACCATTAAATACAATTAATCTGCAGCTGGCAAAAGAAAACGTAGAAAACAATGATGAATTGTTAGCTAAATTATTTACTCAGTTTGTCAACGATTACAATGACTTTTCAATTAAAGCTGATATATTAATCAAAAATGGAGAGTTAGAAAGCTTAATTCGACTAGTACATACACTTAAAGGATTGGCCGGAACATTAGGTTTGGAGCTACTGCAACACAGCGCGCAAAATGTTGAGAAAAGCTTAATAGATAAGAAAAGTATTAACTTATCTCATTTTAATGAACAATTAACACTTACACTTTTTGCTGTAAAACAATTTTTGATAGCTGATAACTTTAAAAAAGAACATATACAGCAACATGAACTAAAAAACGAAGACTCGGTTATTGATAATATATACTCATTAGCATTAACGGCTCGCCCCGTACCTAGCAGTTTGGTTAGACAGCTAGAAATGAATCAATATGAGAGAGGCCACTCCCTATTTAAGCTCAAAGAAGCAATTGATCATTTTAACTACGCGTTAGTAATTGAGCTTATTGATATGTATAGAAACGATAATAAAAATTAGGCATAACCACTAACCTGAACTAGATTTAATATTGTAAAGAACGCAGAGAAGGACAGATAGTGCATTCAAATTACCTCGCAAACAGTAATGGATTAACCACAGAACAAAAGCATAAACCTTTAATTCTTATTGTTGATGACGAACCTAGTAATTTACACGTATTAGTAGAAGGACTTTTAACTGACTACGATGTACGTATTTCTACTAGTGGTGAGCAGGCTTTGATCTTTATTGAGTCAACTCGGCCTGACTTGATTTTATTAGACATAATGATGCCAGGCATGGACGGCTACGAAGTATGTAATATACTCAAAGCGAAACAAAATACCAAAGGGATCCCTGTCATATTTGTAACAGCGCTTACAGAAGAAGAGTCTGAAGAAAAAGGCTTCGCGATGGGCGCAATTGACTACATACACAAACCTTACAAGCTAGCGCTCGTTAGAGCACGTATCCGTACCCATATTACCGCACAGGGCATGCTTGATAGGCTTATAGAAAAAAACTTTGACCTACACGATAAGCTACTTGAAATAGAGTCACTGGCGAAAGAACTAAGCCAGCGTGAAGAAGAATTAAAAGAGCTCTCTTCAAAACAAAAGTTATTTTATCAAGCCCTAACGGGAACCGCTGATGGTGTTGTTATTGCCGATAGTAATGGCAAAATTATAGCCGTAAACCCTTCATTTTGCCGTATAACCGGTTACTGTGAATCTGACTCCCTGCAAATGCAGTTGCACGACATTAAACAAAATAACCACCCTAGTATTAGCTTTGATCAAGTATGGGAGCATGCGAATCAAGCTGGATATTGGAGTGGAGAACTTGTAACCAGACGCAAAAATGGCGAGCTTTACCCTGAGCTACTGACTCTAAGTATGGTTAAAGGCGATCAAGATACTAATGTGCATTATATTGGTGTGTTTAGTGACATTTCGAGCGTTAAAGTAACACAAGAAAGAATTCACTACCTCACATGGCATGATGAGCTTACAGGTTTGCCAAACCGAAATGGCTTTTTAAAACAGTTAGAGCAGCAACTTCAGGTTTGTAGTACCGAAAATAGTTATGCCTATATTTATATTATTGACATAGACAGCTTCCACTCAATAAATGATGGATTAGGCCTACTTGCTGGCGATAACATTTTAAAAGAATTAACTAAACGAATTCATTCTAAGGTGAGTAAAAAAGATGTTATTGCTCGCTTAGGCAGTGATGAATTTGCAGTACTGTGTACAGTTGAAAAAGGCGTTGGCAGAGTTAGAGCCCAAGCTATGGCAGAAAATAAAGCTCAAGAGCTGCTTATAAGTGTAAACCATCCTTTTAAGGTAGGTGAGCAAGACGTTAGCTTAACGGTAAGTATTGGCACGTATATTTTTCCTCGAGAAGATCAGTGGGAAAGCGCTATTGAAACTATTCGTAACTGTGAGGCAGCTTGTTACAAGGCAAAAGAGAAAGGCGGTAATAGAGTTACCTTTTTTGATACTTCGTTTGGCGAGCAAGCAAAACGTCGTTTTGAAATAGAGCAAGATTTACGCAAAGCTATCTCAAATAATGAGCTATCCCTATATTTACAATCCCAATTTGATCGAAGCCAAACCCTTAAAGGAGCTGAGGTTTTATTAAGATGGGAGCATCCCCAAAAAGGCTTTATTAGCCCAGGTGAGTTTATATCTATAGCCGAAGAATCAGATATAATTTATGACTTAGATTGCTGGGTAACTTCAAATGCACTTGAAATATTAACGCAACTTAGTAAAACTCACCCTGAGTTAAATTTATCGATTAATATAAGCGGCAGGCACTTTCATGAAGCTCGTTTTTTAAGCTTTATTAGCCAACAAATAAAGCAACATAGCATTAATCCTCAGCAACTCACTATTGAGATAATTGAAGGGACATTGCTTAATCATATGGAAGCGGCTATTGAGGCTGTTCATTGTCTCAAGAAGCTAGGTATTAGGGTATCTATTGATGACTTTGGTACTGGGTATTCGAGTTTAACTTATCTAAAACAATTACCCATACAGGAGCTAAAAATTGACCGCTCTTTTGTATTGGAAGCACCGACTGATAATAACGATAAGTTAATTATTGATATGATTGTAAGCTTAGGCCGTTTATTCGAGTTAGAGATTGTAGCTGAAGGCGTAGAGAACCAATCCCACTTTGGTTTATTGCAGGAATATCCAGAAGTTATTCTTCAAGGCTACTATTTACATAGACCTGAACCTGCAAGCGATTGGCTTGATAAATTAAAATAACCGTTACGTAATTTACAAACTAAAAAGCCGAGCATGAATATGCTCGGCTTTTTATAAACCTAAGTTTGCAGTTACTCGCGAACTTGGCCTACTCCATTAACTAAATACTTTTCTGTGGTCAGTGATTCAAGACCCATCGGACCGTACGCATGAAGCTTAGAGGTTGCTATACCAATCTCTGCACCTAAACCCAGTTGTGAGCCATCAGAAAAGCGAGATGATGTGTTAACCATTACTACAGAAGCGTCAACACTACGCTGGAATAACTCTGCAGCAGCTGTGTTCTTAGTACAAATCACTTCAGTATGGTTGGAACCAAACTGAGCGATATGATCCACAGCAGCGCTGAAAGTTGGCACCACACGAATAGCAATTTCAAGGTCTAGGTATTCTTCACCAAATTCGTTATCGGCTAACACAGTTGCATTATCAAAATATTTAGCTGCAAAGCTGTCGGCATTTATTTTTACACCTTCTTGGCGTAATACAACTGCGCAAAGATTTAAAAACTCATCTGCAACATCTTGATGAACTACTAAGCCCTCAAGTGCATTACAAACACCCGTACGTTGCGTTTTACCGTTAAGTAGTAAGTTAAGCGCAATTTCAAGATCAGCATCTTTATCTACATATAGATGACAAACGCCTTTGTAATGCTGAATTACTGGGATCGTACTGTTTTCGGTAACAAAGTTAATTAAGCCTTCACCGCCACGTGGAATTATTAAATCAATGCTTTCACGTTGCTGCATCAATTCCATTAATAGTGCACGGTCTGGATCTGGGATCACTGAAATAAGTGATACTGGTAAGTTATGCTTTTCAAGTACGCTGTGCATTACACTTGCGATAGCTTGCGAACTTTTAAGTGCTTCTTTACCGCCACGTAAAATAACGCCATTACCTGATTTAAAACACAATGCGCCAGCGTCTGCTGTTACATTTGGGCGTGCTTCATAAATCATACACACAACGCCAAGAGGTACGCGCATTTTACGAATTTTAATGCCATTTGGACGCTCTGTGATATCACGTAGCTGACCAACAGGATCATCTAGGCTTACTATTACTTCAATGCCTTCTGCCATTGCTTCAATGCGCTCATCGTTTAACGTTAAGCGGTCTATCATTGAGGCTGCTAAGTTATTGTCGCGTGCTGCGCTTAGGTCACTCTCGTTTTCTTTAATTATAAATGCTTTTTGCTCTCTTAGTGCCGCTGCCATTTCAACTAGTACTTGATTTTTAGTCTCGGTGTCGAGTAAAGCAAGTGTATGGGCAGCTTTAGCTGTCTGGCGTGAAATGTCCGTAATTAAGCTCATGACTTCTCCAATAATGCGATATGTTTTTCAGATATAACTGGTCCAATTGAATCCTGCATTTTTTCGCTGAATTCACTCTGTTCGTTGTCTGCAATAAAGTTTAACAAACAGCTACTATAATTTGCGGTCGCTTTAGCTAAACGCGTACCGTCTTCACTACGTACTAAAATGGTATCACCAACAGCAAATTCACCATGGACTTCCATGATTTCATCACCGCGAATACATCCACTTTCACCTTCAAGGGATTCATCAAATGATCCATCAACAACAACTTCACCTTGCTCATTTGCTGTGTGTGTCATCCAATGTACAGAATCTTGCATCGGTTTTTCGTACGGTAAAAATACGCTACCAGGATTTTCCCCAGCTAGCAGTTTCGTAAATGTTTCTTCTTTAAAGCCGTTTATAATATAAGTCGCGATACCATGTGACGTTGCTTTTTCTGCCGCTTCTATTTTGGTTTTCATGCCACCAGTACCAACAGCACTTGTAGCACATCCTGCCATAGCATAAATAGATTCATCAATTGATTTTATTTCAGGCAGTAACACCGCATCATCATGTAAGTTAGGGTTTTTATCATATAACCCATCAACGTCTGAGAATATTAATAAAGCATCGGCATCGGCTGCTGCTGCGACCATTGCTGATAAGTTGTCGTTATCACCCACTCTTAAGTCGTCGGTAGTTACAGCATCATTTTCATTAATGATAGGAAAAACACCATGCTCAAGCAAAGTAAACACTGTTTCGCGAATACTTTGGTAACGCTCGCGGTCACGTAAATCGCCGTGCGTTAATAATAGTTGCGCAGATGGAAAGTCAAAAAAGCGGTCCCACATGGCGATCATTTCTGTTTGGCCTGCCGCTGCCATTGCTTTTTTCATCACCACGGAGCGAGGTTTGTCTGATGGGAATAAATGCGCTCCAGCCGCTACAGAACCCGATGATACTAAAATCACCTCGATTCCACGGGCACGACAACGAACAATGAACTGTGCGATGGTTAATATGTAACGCGAACGGCAGCCATCTTGATCTGGTGCAATTAATGCACTACCTACTTTAAGTACGATACGTCGCCAATTTAACTTTTGCATAAATGCTCAACTTTCCATTTTATCTGCGCTCATCTTAATTAGACGAGCTAAAACTAAGTAGCTAGGTTTAAAACATAGCTTCGAATTTTTCTTTTCATTTAGGCAACACTTTTTTACACACACGCAAAAACCATATCTAAAACAAGAAGCTTAGATTTGAGGTTAAGTAAAAGTAGCAACAACCCAATAATATTGAGCAGCACTAATCAAAAAATTTAAAAGTGTTGTTTATGCATCGCTGTAAAAAGCTGTGTGTGGCTTTTTTATTAACAACATACATAGAGCCTCTAAAGTCTGATACACCAACAGATAGGGTGAAGACCAAAGGACCGAGATTTAACCGCCACGATGGGGGCTAAATATTGAAAGTAATAGTTCAACTCAAACCTTTATTTACTTAAATAATTAAATAAACTTGTTTGGCAAAACCATACCAAGAATTCGGCAAATGATATTTTGTAATGCTCTAATACTAGAAACATCACTAACACATGATTATAAAGATTAAAAATGACGTTAAGATTAACAAGCCTGTTTTATCTTCAATAAACTTCGTTAGATGACTAATTATTAGAACACGAAGTATAATACACCAAATATCCCTTTAAAATCAAGGTTAAAATTCGAACTAAGTTAATACGAAACACTCATATCCTTTATATTGTTATTAAAATTCAATAAATTAAACAATTAATACACTTCAAAATAAGGTGGCTAAGTTCTCGCTAAATAATTTAAGCCTACTAATCTTTTATAAGCAGCTAAAATTGATTAGTAATATTTCAGTTTCCGGTGTATACCCCTGTATTAATAATTAACAAAAGTTATACTTTCTAAACATATCGTCATAAATAAGGAATTCTTAATCTATGTCAGCAATTTACATAGCCGGTATCGCACTTTGCTCTGTGCTTGCCCAATGGGTCGCGTGGGCTTTTAGAGTACCCGCTATTCTTTTTTTATTGCTTACTGGTCTTTTACTTGGACCATTTAGTGGTGTTTTAGACCCTGATGCATTGTTAGGTGATTTACTGTTTCCAGTAGTATCACTAAGCGTTGCCATCATTTTATTTGAAGGTTCCTTAACTCTGCATTTCAGAGAATTAAAAGGGATAGGAAAAGTTGTAAGGAATCTCTGCTCAATCGGTATGCTTACTACCTGCATTATTATTAGCTTAAGCGCCTACTGGTTGCTTGAGCTCAATTGGCGGGTTGCTGCGGTACTAGGCGCAGTACTCGTTGTTACTGGCCCTACCGTTATAGCACCGCTATTAAACTCAATGCGTCCAACACAAGACATAGACCGCATACTTCGCTGGGAAGGTATTGTAATAGACCCAATTGGCGCATTATTTGCTGTATTGGTATTTGAAGCTGTAATGCTTGTAGGCCAAGGCGAAGTATTTAGTCATACTATTATTGCTTTAGTTAAAACCCTGGGTGTTGGTTTAAGTATTGGTGTTGCTGCAGGTTGGCTAACAACCCTATTAATGCGTCGCGAGTGGCTGCCATTTGAATTACATAAGTTTGGAATTTTAGCACTAGTCCTTATTAGTTTTTCTGTATCAAACTATTTAAGCCATGAATCAGGCTTATTAGCAGTAACTGTATTTGGTATTTGGCTTGCGAACCAAGACGATTTAGAAATAGATTCTGTACTTGAGTTTAAAGAAGACTTGTCGATGATATTAATATCAACGCTGTTTATTTTACTTGCAGCACGTTTACAGCTTTCTGATTTGATGATGCTCGACAGCGATGTATTTATATTTTTAGCTATTGTGCTTTTTGTTGCACGCCCACTGTGTATTGCTATTTCGACCTTTGGTACTGACTTACCAATGAAGTCTCGCTTGGTACTTGCCTGGATTGCTCCACGCGGTATAGTTGCCGCAGCCGTTGGGTCGGTATTTGCACTAAGTATGATGGAAGCTGGCGTTGCTGATGCTGAAAAAATGGTGCCACTTATATTTACGGTGATCATCATTACGGTTGTGCTGCAAAGCTTAACAGCCATCCCTGTTGCCAAGCTATTAGGTGTACGCCAACCATCGCCAAACACAATATTAATTATTGGTGCAAACCATGTATCGCGTGCAATTGGACGTGGCTTACAAGAGCAGAATATTCCGGTTCACCTTTCAGATCCTGCATGGGAAAACTGCAGAATGGCACGTATGGATGGCTTAGCTTGTTATTATGGTAACCCGCAATCAGAGCATGCTGAACGCTACTTACCTCTAACAACTATTCGCAGTGTCTTAGCGCTATCGCCAAACCGTCATCATAATGCGCTAGGCGTTCAATACTTTTCGCATTTACTTAATGAAAAAAATGTATTTTCGCTTCGCTCATCAACGTCGCATGCTAAAGCAAATAAAGACAGTGCAACGTTTTTATCTAGACAAATACTGTTTGGCGACGAAGGCTCATACGCACGTTTGAGCAGTATTATAGCTAAAGGCGGTAAGGTTAGTTCAACACGTATCTCGGATGAGTTTAGCTGGGAGCAATACCTAGAAATGAACCCTGAGGCTATCCCTTTGTTTATTCTTAAAGGTGATAAAGACAGCGACGACGATACGCCAATTAAGCTAAGACCATTTACAATTAACATGGAAAAACCGCCGCAAGAAGGCGAGCGTGTTGTTGCATTACAGCCGCCTAAAATGTCGGTCTTAAAAGACCCGCAAACAAAGGCTAAAGAAGAAAGTTAAACACTTTTACAGGTAGTAAAAACTCAAAAACCCTAACTTAAAAAGTTAGGGTTTTGTTTTTTAAGAGCCATTAAATAGGAAGACGAGCTCGCGCAACCACACTATCTGGCATTTTTTGCGCTAACTTAGTCAACGCTCGCTCAATTTTTTTATGAGTCGCTTTATCT
The DNA here is from genome assembly GCF_030408135.1 of Pseudoalteromonas sp. APC 3691. Lineage (NCBI taxonomy): Bacteria > Pseudomonadati > Pseudomonadota > Gammaproteobacteria > Alteromonadales > Pseudoalteromonadaceae > Pseudoalteromonas > Pseudoalteromonas sp. APC 3691. The sequence continues at coordinate 23,265 of NZ_JASDCB010000046.1, forward strand.
GCCACCATAGAATTAAATAGCCAGCGGTATGCATCTTCAAAATCACGCGGGCTGCCATAGCCATCATTAAATAATTTAACCAAACGTAGTTGTGCTTTTAAATTGCCTTGCGACGACGCTTCACGCAAATACGTAATTGCCATTGCTTTATCTTGCTGAACTAAACGCCCGGTGTCGTAGTAACGCCCTAACTGCTCTAGCGCTGCCGCTAAGCCTTGCTCAGCCGCTTTTCGCATGTAATACACACCTAACTCTACATTACGATCCACGCACACGTTATAAGCCAGCATATCGCCGTATAAAAATTGATAAGACGGCAATGCCATTTTATTGGCTCGTGCTTCTATATCTTGCACTAACTGGCAATCATCTGCCTTCACCCGCGCTAAATGCGTATTTTTATTTATTAACGCAATTAGCTCAGATTCTGTATACAGCGGTACAGCAGCAGGGCTTTCTGTAGCTAAGCTGTTGGTTGCTATAAATAAAGACAGTGGAATTAATGAAAGCCTTAATACGCAATTACGGTAAAATAAACGCATGCTCACCACTTATAAAAATAAACTTATTAAAATATATACAAAGATCGTTCCAAGGTGAATTTTAGATACAAAAAAAGCTGCACTAGGCAGCTTTTTTTAATCTAATGGTAATTACGCAAACGGGTTGCGAAGTACCATAGTTTCCACGCGGTCTGGACCTGTAGAAATAATATCAATTGGAACACCCGTAATTTCTTCAATACGCTTGATGTAGTCAATCGCAGCTTTTGGTAAACCGTCAAGACTCGTTACACCAACAGTGTTTTCTGACCAACCTGGCATTTCTTCGTATACTGGCGTTACTTTATCGTAACCTTCAGCTGCTAATGGTGTTACGTTAGTAACTGTGCCATCTTCAAGCTTGTAACCAATACAGATTTTAAGCGTTTCTAAGCCATCTAAAACATCAAGCTTAGTTAAACAAAAACCTGAAATACTGTTGATTTGAACCGCACGGCGCATAGCCACTGCATCTAACCAACCAGTACGACGAAGTCGACCTGTTGTAGCGCCAAACTCATGGCCTTTATCACCTAAGTGCTTACCAACTGGATCTTGTTTCTCAAGACCGTCGTAAAGCTCTGTAGGGAAAGGACCTGAACCAACACGTGTAGTGTACGCTTTAATAATACCTAAAACGTAATCAAGGTTTAATGGACCAAAACCTGCACCAGTAGCAACGCCACCAGCTGTAGTATTTGAAGATGTTACATAAGGGTAAGTACCGTGATCTATATCAAGTAACGTACCTTGTGCACCTTCAAATAAAATGTTTTCGCCTGCTAAACGCGTTTGATCTAAAAGCTCAGTTACATCTACAACCATTGCTTTTAAGATATCAGCAACAGCCATTGCATCATCAAACGTTTTTTGGAAATCGACAGCATCTACTTTGTAGTAGTTAACTAAAGTGAAGTTGTGGTACTCAAGCACTTCTTTTAATTTAGCTGCAAATACTTCAGGATTAAATAAATCGCCTACGCGTAAACCACGACGTGCTACTTTATCTTCGTACGCAGGACCGATTCCACGGCCAGTTGTACCAATAGGCTTATCGCCACGAGCTGTTTCGCGGGCTACATCTAATGCAACATGGAAAGGCAAGATTAGCGGACATGCTTCACTTATTAAAAGACGCTCGCGTACTGGTACGCCGCGCTCTTCAAGCATGCCAATTTCTCTCATTAGCGCTTCTGGTGATAAAACTACACCATTACCAATCACACATTTAACATTGTCACGTAATACACCCGATGGAATAAGGTGTAGAACCGTCTTTTCACCTTCGATAACTAAAGTATGACCCGCATTGTGGCCACCTTGATAACGAACTACTAAAGATGCTTTGTCTGTAAGGAGATCAACTACCTTACCCTTTCCTTCGTCACCCCATTGGGTGCCTAATACAACAACGTTTTTACCCATCGTAAATTCACTTAGAGAAAATTAGGACGAGATTTTACCAGAAAACTAAAGTAAAGATCACCCCTGTTCAGCTTATTTTTTCTGCGGGCAATTGTTATATCCAAATATTGACCAATAACCACATAAATAACAGTGATTTAACGCACTAGTTTGTATTTAACAAAAAGCCCCGCAAATGCGAGGCTTTTTAACTTTTAAATAATTAACGTAAAGTCTATTGAGCTTTAGCGCCTTTCATATATTGGAAGAAGTCGCTATCTGGTGAAAGCACCATAACATCTTGCTTATCTTTAAAAGTCTTTTTGTAAGCTTCCAGCGAACGTACAAAACTAAAGAACTCAGGGTCTTTGTTGTACGCATTAGCATAAATGCCTGCAGCATCAGCATCGCCTTGACCACGTACAGAACGTGCATTACGCTCAGCATCAGCAAGCATTACAGTTACTCGACGGTCAACTCCCGCACGAATAGTCTCTGCTTTTTCCTGACCTTCAGAGCGGTGCTCTTTTGCAACCGCAGTACGCTCAGCGCGCATACGTTGGTAAATAGAGCTACTCACTTCTTGTGGTAGGTTGATTTGCTTAACACGTACGTCTAGTACTTCAATACCTAGCTCACGTGCACTTTCAGAAGCTTGTACTAACGCTTCTTCCATCAACTCGCTACGCTCACCTGATACAATTTCGCGAATTGTACGTGTACCAAAGTTTGTACGAAGACCATTGTTTACTTTTTGCTTAAGTAGCGTTTCAGCATATTGCTTATCGCCACGAGCACGTAAGTAAAAAGCACTAAAGTCATTAACGCGCCATTTTACAAACGAATCAACAATTAAGTCTTTTTTCTCGCTAGTAACAAAGCGATCTGGCGCACCATCTAGCGTTTGAATACGTGCATCAATACGACGTACTTGGCTAAAAAATGGAACTTTAAATTGTAGGCCTGGGCCATATACAATCGCTTGATCGTCGCTGTCTTTTTGTACTTTACTGAATAACATTACAATTGCTTTTTGCCCTTCAGGTACAACAAATACCGATGAGAAAGACATAACAATGGCAGCTAATAGTATTACTAAACTAAAGTTTTTCATTATGATTATCTCCCATCATTGAAGCGGTCGTTGTTAAAGCGGTCATTGCCACTATTAACAGAGCTATTGCGCGACGTATTTACTTTATTGCGTAAATCTTGAATATCACTAGAGCTTGGAAGTGCAACACGTGTTGCTGTCCCTTGCTTATCCATGATCTTATCAAGTGGTAAATAAAGCATATTATTACCGCCTTTAACATCAACCAATATTTTAGAACTACTGCCTAACACTTCTTCCATTGCATCAATGTATAAGCGCTCACGAGTAACTTCTTTAGCTGCTTGATATTCAGGTAATAGCTTTTCAAAACGAGCTACTTCACCTTGTGCTTCTAATGTAATACGCTCTTGGTAACCTTCCGCTTCTTGAGTCATACGCGTTACTTGACCACGAGCACGCGGTTCAATTTCACGAGCATATGCTTCTGCTTCACGGATGAAACGTTCTTCATCTTCTTGTGCAGCAATTGCATCATCAAATGCATCTTTAACTTCAGTTGGTGGACGAGAGTCTTTAAAGTTCACGTCAGTAACAATTAAACCTAAGTTATATGGTTCGATAATCTTATTAAGCTCATCCCATGTATTTTGACGAACAACCTCACGGCCATTAGTTAATACTTGGTCCATTTTTGCATGGCCCACAACATAACGCAGTGCACTGTCTAGCGCTTCTTCTAAGCTACTATCAGCGTTAGTTACGCTAAATTCATAAAGGTATGGGTCAATAACACGGTATTGCACCTGAAACTCAACGCTCACTACGTTTTCGTCTTCAGTAAGCATAAAACCAGAAGCCGATAATGAACGAACTGCTTCAATATCTACTGGGATTACCGTTTCGATGAAAGTCATTTTCCAACGCAAACCAGGATCAGCAATTCGGTCATATTTACCAAATTGTAGAACCACACCACGCTCGGCTTCTTTAACCGTATAAATACCACTTAACGCCCATACAATAACGGCGATAATAAGTATGAATGAAATACCGGCTCCGCCAAGTCCACCGCCGCTACCATTGCCGGATTTTTTCCCGCCAAATAAGCCGCCGAACTTGTTACTAAACTTGCGGAACACCTCGTCTAAATCAGGTGGGCCTTGATCACGTCCGCCTTTATTATTCCACGGATCTTTGTCATTGCCATTATTACCCGGTTCATTCCAGGCCATAGCTATACTCCATTGTTATCTAAATAAATTAGGAAATTGTGTTAAATCTAACAAATCTACCGCGTTTCTCATACAAAAACCGACATTAAAACGTCAATTTTTAATTACGGTTGATAAAACCAGCAATTTCAGGACCAAATTCTTTAATTAAACGATTCCACTCAACCATTGGCATTCTAACATCTAACAGCCAATTACCTTGCTCATCAAAGCGTTCTTCATGTACTGCATTTAAACTAAACAATGCAGCTCTTAAGCGACCATACAATGGCGTAAGAAATAATGTTTCATTAAACATCTTCTTAGCAAGTAGCTCACTAATAGCTTCGCTAAGTAATTCACACCCTTCACCAGTCTGAGCGCTAAGCCATACTCTTATAGGTTGGCCTACGTCATCTCGATCAATACGTGGGCTTACGTTATCCAGCGCATCAATTTTATTATAAATTAATAGCTGTGGTACTTCATCGGCTTCAATTTCTTTAAGCACCGATTGTACTTGTTCAATATTCTCTTGAAGACGAGAGTCTGCTGCGTCAATTACATGTAACTGTAAATCAGCTTCACGAGTTTCAGTTAGCGTTGCTTTAAAAGCGGCAACTAAGTCGTGCGGTAAATGGCGTATAAAGCCCACTGTATCAGCTAAGATAACAGGGCCAACATCACCTAATTCAAGCTTACGTAGAGTCGGGTCAAGCGTTGCAAACAACTGATCAGCCGCATATACATCTGAATTCGTAATTCGATTGAATAATGTAGATTTACCCGCATTGGTATAGCCAACTAACGATACCGTAGGTATTTCGTTACGAGTACGAGCTCGCCTACCTTGTTCGCGTTGTACTGCTACTTTAGCTAAACGCGCACGGATATTTTGAATTCGGGCACGAAGTAATCGTCTATCTGTTTCAAGTTGGGTTTCACCAGGTCCACGTAAACCAATCCCGCCTTTTTGGCGTTCAAGATGGGTCCAGCCCCGAATTAATCGAGTCGACATATGGCGAAGTTGTGCCAATTCAACCTGCAGCTTACCCTCATGGGTACGTGCACGTTGGGCAAAAATATCAAGAATTAGCGTCGTTCTATCAAGCACACGACACTGACAAACACGCTCTAAATTACGCTCTTGTGACGGCCTGAGTTGATGATTGAAAATTACGACATCTGCATTGTGGATTTTGACAATCTCAGCTATTTCTTCTGCTTTACCGGTACCGACGAATAGTTTCGGATGTGGTGCTTGACGGCTGCCTTGCACAACCGCCAAACTACTAACACCAGCAGAAGATACCAACATTTCTAATTCATGAAGATCTTCACGATCCCCTTCTTTAGGTAAGTCGATATGAACTAAAATTGCCTGTTCGCCGGATTCATAGCGGTCAAACAAACATTATGCTCCTAATTAAAAGTTACCAGCTTCTGGTTCTTCAGTGTCTTCACTCCCTTGAACTGCTTGGAAGTTAACTGCGCGAGCAGGGACAACTGTTGAAATTGCATGCTTATAAACCATTTGATTTACGGTGTTCTCTAGTAAAATAACAAATTGGTCAAATGACTGAATTTTGCCTTGTAATTTTATGCCATTTACCAAAAAGATTGATACTGGAATGCGCTCACGTCGTAGTGCATTCAAAAATGGGTCTTGTAACGATTGGCCTTTTGCCATGTTATTGTTCCTTCGTTCTAGGTGTTATTATAATTAAGTGGCTGAACTTATTTGATAAAAAACAATATTCAACTACTACTAGCTTAGCGAACTTACTACACGATGCAAGTTTTCTTCTTCACCCGTTGTTAACCAAGTAACATCAGGCCAGCTACGAAGCCACGTTAACTGACGTTTTGCCAATTGACGTGTTGCTGCGATGCCACGAAAAACCATTTCATCATGGCTTGTTTCACCCGCAAGGTAATCCCACATTTGTCTATAACCAACACAACGAATAGAAGGCATATTGGGGTGTAAATCCTTACGTAGATATAGGGTCGAAACTTCATTTTCAAACCCCTGATCAATCATTATTTTAAACCTTTCTTCAATTCGGCGATGTAATTCGCTACGTTCTTGCGGTGCAATCGCAAATTGATGAAAAGTATAAGGTAAAGCCGGCTGTTTTTGCTTTTGCAACTCAGTCATGGTCTTACCAGTTAACCTGTAAACCTCTAAAGCTCGATTAATTCTTTGTGAGTCATTCTCACTTATTTTTTCGGCTGCTTTTGGGTCAACTTTAACTAATTCTTTATATAAATGAGGCCAGCCAAATTCTTTAGCTTGTGCTTCTAGCTCTGATCTTATTACTGTATCTGCTTCAGGCAAAGGCGATAAACCATCAATTAAAGATTTAAAGTACAACATTGTACCTCCAACCAATACAGGCACTTTACCTTGTCTATGAAATTCGTCAATTTTTTGTACTGCATCGCGCCTAAAATCAGCAACTGAATATGTTTCACTCGGGTCAAGTAAGTCGATCAGATGATGCGGAGCTTTAGCAAGTTCTTCTGCATCGGGTTTTGCAGTACCAATGTTCATATCCTTATACACTAACGCTGAATCAACGCTGATTATTTCTGTATTTAAATGCTCGCACAGTGAGATTGCCAATGCTGTTTTACCAGCAGCAGTTGGACCCATTAAAAATATGACTGGTAAATTACTCAACACTGATACCTTAATCTAATTGCATTAAATAGTGATTTAGCTCTATTTTAACTGCTTTTTCGCGTAAGCGTTCAATAGTTTGCGGATTATTTTGTAAGCGCATTTGTTGCGCTAAAAACACATTGCTTAAATAAAACCGGGGAGGTACACATTTTATCTGCCACTCTAACCAATTCTCTATATTTTCAAGCCCTGCTTTACACCCATCAAGTAGCTCACCTATCGCTGTACTTACATCAAGTAAATATAAGCACGCTGGCAATTTTTTAACCATTACAAACTGTTTTTCTATTACGAGTTCAAAACCAAGTAAAGTAAACCACGATTGCTGAGCTTCTATAAGTAAGCAATCTTCTTTTGATAAGTTTACTCTTACGGGCAGCAAAAGAGCTTTCCCTTCTAAACCTCCGGACTCTTTAATTTGATTATGCCAATCATCTACCAATGCATATTTGAAATGTGAGCAATACAATTGCTGCTCAACACTAAATACACACGCACCTTCATTAACACTGATGATTGAAACTGTCTTTAAAACATTATGCGCAGACTCTAACTGGTGTTGTGCTACGGGTATGTTTGCTACATTATCAAAATGCGCAGCGTGTTGCTCACTCACACCTTGATAAAACGCGTTTACATCATGATGGCTCGTACTTGGTGTATCACGGTATGCCCCGCCACCGCCAACACTTCTAGTATCTGATGCTGAACTACCTGCACTTCCAGAGTAAGAGGGCTGTAATTGCGATTTAGGGTAATCAAATACTCCATCCGCTTTTATATCATTAGAACTACTATGCGCTGACCCCATAAACACAGGCGCAGATTCCACCTCAGAGCTAAGCGGTTCATTCGTAAACTCACCTTGCAGCGGCACTACCACTTGCTTAATAGCCTGTAATATAAAGTCATGAATTAAGCGCCCTTGATGAAAACGGACTTCATGCTTAGCTGGATGAACATTTACATCAACCTGCCGAGGGTCTATATCAATATAAATGACAAAACCGGGTAATTCTTGTGTTCCGCTTACTTCTTCAAATGCCTGGCGTATAGCATGCAGAATAAGTTTATCGCGCATCATACGATTATTAACATAAGTATACTGAGTCGTATTAGCTGAACCTACAGGTAGCACCCAACCATGCAGCTGTAAGCCACCCTCTCCTGATTGAATATGCAAACCTTGCTCAGCAAAAGCCTTACCTGCAACTTGCGCTACACGTGTAATAGCCTGAGAGGGATCTGTCTTCGCACGATACTGCCTTACTACTTTTTCGTTGTGAGTTAGTGTAATAGAGACATCAAAGCGACTAAGCGCAATACGCTTTATCAACTCATCAATATGGCTAAATTCCGTTTTTTCGGTACGCAAGAATTTACGACGAGCTGGGGTGTTAAAAAATAAATCTTTTACTTCAATGGTTGTGCCATCAGGGTGCGCTACTGGCTTTACTTGCACGGCCATATCGCGACCTTCTGCAAATGCTTGCCAAGCAGCTTCTTGATCTTTTGGTTTTGAGCTCAGCGTTAAACGCGATACAGAGCTAATTGACGCAAGCGCTTCTCCCCTAAAACCAAGTGAACAAATATTTTCAAGGTCATCTAGAGATTTTAATTTACTCGTAGCGTGACGAGAAAGCGCGAGCGTTAGCTCATCTTTACTTATCCCTGAACCGTTATCACGTATACGAATAAGCTTATGACCGCCACGCTCTATATCTATCTGAATACGTGTAGCGCCAGCATCTAAACTGTTTTCGACTAGCTCTTTTACTACCGACGCTGGGCGCTCAACCACTTCGCCTGCGGCAATTTGGTTAGCTAAACGCGCGGGTAATATTTCAATATTCATGAGATTTCCTAGCAAGCATTGCGCTAATAATAATGACTAACTTTGTGGTATATCGAGCTCTTGCCCAATAAACAAAGTATTAGAGCTAAGCTTATTAACTTGTTTTAATTCAGTGACTGTAATGCCATAGCGACTCGCCAACATACTTAAAGATTCACCCGGGCGTACCTTGTGCTTTGTTGGATATTGCGACTTTAATTTAGCAAATAAAGAGTCATCAGGTGGATTTTTTAAATAGTAATTTTTAATTGAAGTAAATATAGCTTTAGCCAAACGCTCTTGATGGTTAGCACTTTTAAGCAGCTTTTCTTCTCGTGGGTTAGATATAAACCCTGTTTCTACTAAAATTGATGGGATATCTGGTGATTTAAGTACAGCAAGACTCGCATGTTGGGGATCTTTCTTATGCAACTTAGCAACTTTACGTAGCTCTTTAACCACTTCGTCAGCTACGTTTAAGCCGGTTTTCATAGAGTGATCCATCGACATATCAAGTAATGCTTGCGCTAAGTATTTTTCGTTAGCGGCATCTTTCATTACATCCGCAGCGCCACCTAAAAGCTCAGAGTGCTTTTCTTTATCTTCTATCCATTTACCTATCTCTGAATTAGCACGCCTTAACGACAACACCCAAACAGAGGCACCATTTGGTCCCGGGCTCGTAAATGCATCAGCATGAATAGAGACAAAAAAGTCGGCCTTTTTTTCACGAGCACGATTGGTGCGCGTATTAAGTTTTACAAAGTAGTCACCGCTTCGTACCATGCGCGAAATCATCCCACGTTCGCCATCAATCATGCGCTCTAAACGTTTTGCAATTTGCAGTGTTACTGTTTTTTCGTACGTGCCAGAGGGACCAATTGAACCTGGATCTTCGCCGCCATGACCCGCATCAATTGCAATCACAATATCGCGTTCTTGGCTTAACTGGCGGTTTTTAGCTGCGGTTTGAGCAGGAGAAACAACTGTGGCAGCTTGGCTTTTATTGTATAAATCAACAACGAGCCTGTTTTTATAAGGGCCTGTAGGCGCTAAAGCAAATACAACTGGCTTTACTGGTGCGTTTAATTCAAACACTAACCGAACACTGTGCTTATTTTTAGGTTTTGAGTAGCGTAGCTTGCTCACTATTTGATGTTTTGGTGGTACACCTGGTAGTATTTTTAACTCGCTAGTGTTTTCTAAATCAATTACTAAGCGGCTTGGGTTTTTAAGCATGAAATAGCTAAAGTCAGGCTTATCATTTAAATCAAATACCACACGCGTACTATCAGGGGACGGCCATACGCGTACACTATTAATTGTATTTTTGGCCCACAGCGGCAAGCTTATGGTAATAACCATAAGGTAAATAAAGAGTTTAACTACACCTCGGCTCATTTGATAATTACTGCCTTAACTATATTATTATTTGTTATTTAGTTTTTCGACAATTGCTACACCACGCTCACTGGCGCTATTAATAACAATTTTACGTTTGTTACCCATATAGCTTAGAGTAATATCTAAATCAGGCACAGGAATAAATTCACCACC
>NZ_JASDCB010000047.1:0-33525 GCF_030408135.1 Pseudoalteromonas sp. APC 3691
CAAGCTCAGCAGGTAACTTACGTTTGCGAATACTTGCTTTATCGGTCTGCTCGAGCACATTAGAAATCCACTCAAGAGGGATATGTTTCTGAAATGTAGATAAAGAGTCAGGAGTGGCGAATATATCTGTATCAAGTAACCAATGACTAAGCATAAAAATACCCTCATAATCAAAAGATGATAAGGGTATTGTGAAGCAACCAAAAGATCGGTCAACCGATCAAAAATACCTTAACTGATCGGTGTTAACCGATTAGGTGGCTTTTTAATGCTAGTTGCGATTAAATCTATAATTAGATTTTAGTTAACCAGCCGTGCTTGTCTTCACTTTTACCCCATTGAATATCGTTCAATGCTTGGCGAAGGCGCGCAGTCGTTGGGCCTGGCTCGCCAGTACCTACTTTGTATTCTTTATCGTTATGAATAAATGTACCCACAGCAGTTAGTACAGCTGCAGTGCCCGAAAGCGCAGCTTCAGTGCCAGGTTTAGCCGCACGCTCTAGTAGCTCAGTAACGCTAAAGTTACGCTCGCTTACCGTCATACCTAAATCTTTTGCAATGGTTAAAATACTGTTGCGTGTAACACCGTGTAAAAACGTGCTATCAAGCGCTTTAGTAATAATTTCGTTGCCATCAATAAGTATAAAGTTAGCAGCACCGGTTTCTTGTACATCGCCACCTGGGCAAAATAAAATTTGATCTGCTTGATACTTAGTTCGTGCAGCACTAATGGGTGCTAGTGCGCTGGCGTAGTTACCACCACTTTTTACCATACCCATGTGCGGAGCGCAGCGCATGCCATCTTCTTCAAGCAGTACACGCAGTGCAGTTGCACCACCGGCAAAGTAATCTCCTACTGGCGATAGTAACGTGTACAAAAGCGAGCTCATTGATGGCGCTGCCGCTTTACCAATTGCAGCCTCAGTTCCAATGTGCGTTGGACGAATATACATAGAGCCCGGCGGTAATGGCGTTTCATCTGCGTATTCGCGCATAATATCGATAATCATCGTTTTTAGCATATCGCTGTCAAAACTCGGTAAGCTTAATAGCGCTGAGCTTTGTTGCATGCGTGCAATGTTTGCATCCATTCTAAAAAGATAAACAGAACCATCTTCATGGCGAAAGGCTTTTAAGCCTTCAAAACATGTACTTGAATAATGAAGAACGTGCGCACCAGCATGAAGTTCAAGTTTATCGGAAGGGACAATTGAGCTTTCGCTCCATTTATTATCAGAAAAACGAGCTTGAATCATCTGCGGCATAAACACGGTACCAAATGCGGCCATTTTAATCTCTCTTGTGTGGTCTATTTCCCTCCATTGTATGACAATCACACGCTATTTAACCATAGCTAAAGTAAGGCTTTTTTAATTAACTATGAGAATTTTTTGCAAGTGCTGTTTACTAATCAACCGCATTGGGTGCTATAAACAAAAAAATCGGCTAATGCAGTTGCACTAGCCGATTTTTTAAAGGTAAATAATTTACTTGAACGAATATCTAATAATACGTTTTAACACCGACGTATACTGTCTAAAAAAGCCACCAGTGTGATAATCAATACCGTGTTTTTGCAAAACAGCTTGTACTTGAGGTGCAACTTCTTGATAGCGCGAAGACGGCATATCTGGAAATAAGTGATGCTCTATTTGGCAGCTCAAATGCCCTGTTAAAACATGAAACCAATGCGACCCTTTAATATTAGACGAGCCCAGTACTTGGCGATAATACCACTGCCCTTGCGTTTCGTTTACGCAGTCTTCTTGTTTAAAAGTTTGCGTTTCTTCAGTAAAGTGACCACAAAATATTATGGTTGATGTCCATAAATTACGGATTAAGTTTGCTACTAAATTCCCCACCAATACCCATAAAAATAAAGGGCCTGCAAGTAACGGAAATATCGCATAATCTTTAATTAACTGGCGAGCGCCTTTACTAAAAAAGCGTTGCTTTAATGTAGAGTGCGATACAAGCCCTTCACGGTTTTCTTTCTTTTTACCAATAAAAACACGCTCTGCAGCTAACTCGTGATACGACACGCCCCACTGAAATAACACACTTAAATTAATATACGTAAAAAACTGCCATACATTTTTAAAGCGCCACTTAAAATCATCGCTTAAACGCAACAAGCCATAACCAAAGTCTCTGTCTTTGCCAATAATATTAGTATACGTATGGTGTTCAAAGTTATGAACGCGATGCCAACTTTGCCCGTCGCACGCTATGTCCCATTCATAATGTTGTGAGTTAAGTTGCTTGTCGTTCATCCAATCGTATTGACCATGCATTACATTGTGGCCAATTTCCATATTGTCTAAAATTTTAGCAAGCGCTAATAGCAACACACCTGCAACCCACAATAATGGCTGAATAAAACCAAGCATTAGCAAAATTCGCCCGCTCCATTCACACACTCGCTGTTTGCGCACAACAGAGCGAATGTAGTCAGCATCTTCTTGTCCTACTTTGCCAAGGGTGTCCATTTTAATGGCATCTAGCTCGCTTGCGAGCATGTCGTAGTTAATGTTTTTCATAATTGTAACTCCAAATCACTAACAGGTTGGCTTACGCAAAGTTGTATTAATTGCTCGCCGTTGTCACTCAATTCACCTGTTTTTAAATTACGTACCACGCCTGACTTTTTAATACATTGGCATTGATGACAAATACCAATACCGCAACCGCGTTTAACGGGTAGCTTTATTTCTTCAAACTGAGTCAGTAAAACATCGTTGCCCGATACAACATGGGCACTGGCGTTAATTTTTACATTAAATTGGCTGTCGTCGTTTAAGGTAGGCAGCGCTAAACCAAAGGCTTCTTGGTAATAATTTAGCTTATGCGTTTTAGCAAAATCGCTCACCGTTTGCATAAATGCTGCAGGGCCACAGCAGTAAATGTCTGGATTTTCCCACGACTTAATATTGCTGGTTATATCGCTTGATTGCTCACGCGTTAATAATAAAAACGAAAAATGCTCAAATTGCGCCGCCAACTCACTTAGCTCATCAACACATTGATGCTCAGTGGCTTTTGCGTAATACACCAACGACACTTTTTGCGTAGTTTGGCTTAAGTAATCATCAAGCATAGCCAGCATAGGTGTTATACCCGAGCCGCCTGCAATAAGAATGGCTGGCGTGTGTGTATTTTTAAATACAAAGTCGCCACTTGGCGCAGAAATATTGCACCACAACCCCGCTTTTAATGCACTGCTGAGTAAGCCTGTAAAGCGCCCTTGCGCATTTGTTTTGATTAGTAAGCGCACCAAACCTGTATTTTTAAATTGCTGAGCACTTGAGGCCACGGTAAAAACGCGTGTTAATAATCGCCCATTAATTTCAACCGTTAAACTTATATGCTGCCCTGACGTATGCGCCTGCCATTGTTTACTCGGCTTAAGTTGTACACTTAAAAAACCGCCATCAAGTACCGCTGTACTAACTACTTGCGCTCTAAACTGCCCTGCACGCCACGCAGGTTTAAACACCTGCATTACGGGCTCTATGTAGCCTGCAAAACTTTGATGGTGTAAAAACCATTTTGAAAATTGGTTTAATACTTGAGTCATCATGGTTAAATCTCTATCAAATCTTAATTACTTTGAACTTACACGTGTACGCCCAAACTTCAGCGCACAAGTGTACGCTCAAATTTTAAGTTTTCAACCCCAATAGAGTAATTATTCAATTTTTATTAGCGCAATTTGCTTAAACAATTTCCTGTGAAGAGATAATTTTAAAACATATAAGTGTGCATTTTTCATTCAACTCAACACTTAACAAATTTATTTATGCCATGATAAGGTTATGTAAGATTGGATTAATTTTGGAAGCCATAATGATAAATTTAAGGTCACATAACACTCACCCTAAACTAATAAGTGCAGGCTTAGCCGTTGCTATATTTGCTACTAACGCACCCGCGCATGCAAAAAGCGATTACGTAAAAAACTATAAGCAGCTCGATACTTTATCGCTTAGCGTTAACGCAGTAACAGCGGCAGAAGGTGTGGTTATACCTTGGGCTATAGAGCCTTTAACTAACGGCGATTTGCTAATATCTGAGCGCAGTGGAACGTTATTTTTATTACCTAAAAATACAACTACATTAACTAAGGTTTCAGGGCTTCCCGACATTGACGCTAATGGCCAAGGTGGATTGCTTGATTTATCACTACACACCGATAGTAAGCAAAACCAATGGCTGTACTTTAGTTACTCAAGTGGTGAGGGCAAAGGAAGCGGCAGTAACACCGCCTTAATGCGCGCTAAGCTAAGTGACGATCACACGCAGTTATCTGATCAACAATTGCTATACAAAGGCGAGCATAACAGCACTAAAGGCCAACACTATGGCAGTCGTATTGTGTTTGATGATGAAGGTTATGTTTATTTTTCAATTGGCGATCGCGGCTCGCGCGACATAAACCCGCAAGATCTCACGCGGGACGGCGGTAAAATTTATCGCTTACACGAAAATGGTAATATCCCAAGCGACAATCCGTTTGTTAAACAAAAAGATGCAAAACATGCGGTATGGTCTTATGGGCACCGTAATCCACAGGGTATGTGGTTTAATAATCAAAATAATATTTTATGGTCTCATGAACATGGGCCACGCGGCGGTGATGAACTTAATATAATAAAAAAAGGCGCTAACTACGGATGGCCTTTGGTAAGTTATGGCGTTAACTACAGCGGTACCACATTTACAGACCTTAAAGAAAAAGACGGCATGCAATCGCCCGTATTACACTGGACCCCTTCTATTGCGCCCTCCGATATGTTGTATGTAACGAGTGATAAATACCCACAGTTAAAAGGTAAATTATTACTTGCCTCCATGAAATTTGCATTTATTAGCGCGCTGGAATTCTCAAAGGGCAAGGTTGTTAAGCAATATAAAATACTCGATGGCATTGGCAGAGTACGTAGCCTAGCCCAAGGCAGCGATGGTTTTATTTATTTGGGTATTGATGGGCAAGGTATTAAACGCCTAGAGCCAGAAACGTAAGCACTAGAACTAGCACACAGTACGCAAAATTACACCGTGTTTACTTTGCGCTTTAACGGCACAAAGTAAACATTTTCACCAAACAAAGAACTATTAAGCCCATTAATGCGTACACTAACTACATATAATTTAATATATTAAGAGAATACTAATGTTTTCATTTTTAAAGCCTGACCCAATAAAAAAGCTGCGTAAAGAATACGACGTTAAACTAGAGCAAGGCATGCAGGCACAAAGAAAAGGCGACATTAAAAGCTTTGCCATGTTAAGTGCCGAAGCCGAAAAAATCTGGAGTGAAATAGAAACTCTAGAGGCAAAAAAAGCTAAATAATACCAATCGTGTTAAGTTATTAGACATTTATAGCGACGAATAAATAGAGTGATAACAAGGCATAAATTTCGACATGTAGTTGTTCTACATGAGAAATTTATAACGCCGTTAACGCTTTATTTAGCACGCTAGAAAGGCTAAATACTTAAGTCGATTGGTATAAGTACATCGTGTCTGCCCTGTTTTAAAAGTAGGAAGACTCGTTTAGTAAATAATTAATGATCTCGTTTTTACAGCTTCCACCATCCCTAAACCACCTTTTATAATACGCCTACACAAATAAGTGTACTTAAAGCGGTTACTTACGTTATCGCAGCCGTTTTTTAGTGACTATTAAATGATTTAAAATCGGGTTTGGTTTTCATTTTAAATATTTAATTGCTGTATTTATGTACCGCACTGGAGCTTTTCCTTATAAGTCTAAAAATGAGGACGTTTCCCTCTTTTCTGCATATTGTTAAAAGAACAGCCCGACTTAAAGTTTAATACTCGCAATGTGTTACAGGATTTGTTATTAATATTAAAAAATAATTAAGAGGACATACATTACTCATAAAAAGAGGAAAGTGTCCTCTGATAAAACTATTATGTTTCAAGGATGGTTTATGCGTAAGTATCTATATTTGACAGAAGTAGAATGGGTTGATGCATGGGTTAAGGGAGGTTCAATTCCAATTTCTCTTGCAAGCTCATATCTTTCAGAAGACCGAGCAGGAATATTTACTCCCGATGAAAACTTAATCCATGAATCCGCAGTATCTATCCCTAGCCTAAGACAGCATGGAATTAATATAGAAGGCTCAAGAAATATAACTATAAAAAACTTTACAAGTAATGGTATTAAACTACCAGATATCATCAATGCAAATTACTACAAAGAAGATGGTCTTATTCTTTCATTTTGCAATAGCTTTAGTGTAGACATAGCTAAAAAAATGGATAAAAAAGCCTGTGTAGAGATTATTAATATTGAAAAACTACGTCAGAATATTGATAGACAACTTGGTTGCAAAGGTATCATGGATTCTTGTAGGTATACCTTAGATCACAACCGCAATCACTTTTTAAAATCTAGCGAAGATTCATGGCAAAATGAGTTTAGGATATTTTGGAGAACGACTAGAGAGAAATGGGTTGAAATACCAGCGAACTCAGCAAAGTTGGTCAAAATATTCGATTGAAATATAACAAAAAAATCTAAAAGAACACGTAACAGTTGGCTACGTTTCGCTTAGCTACACAATTGTAGCCAACCATTACTTAGTCTGTTATTTAGGCGTGATATTGATCGTGACGGAACTAGCTTTGAATTAAATGAATTTAGAAATGGCAAAGATGTTTTTGTTACTGAGATATTTCGTAATGACTCAAAGAAATTCAGTTTACTTCTACAGAGGCTGAATTACCTTATTACGTAATATTAAAGCTACAACAAGTTTTCGAGGTAGAAATACCAAAAGACTATCAAGAGTAACAGCCAAATAACGAGATATTAAAAACGGAGCATGTTCTTCCCCCGCTTAATAGACCTCACTATTATTTTCATCATACACATTCTCAGGACTTATTTGCATTAGTAGTGCGGGGTTATCTATTGGTTTAAACCCGTATTGTGCATAAAGGCCATGTGCATCAGAAGTCGCTAATAAAAAGCGCCTGAGCCCTTGTAGCTCAGGGTGCTCTACTATCGTTTTAATAAGTAACTTACTCAGCCCATTACCTTGCAAGTGCGGGGCAATAAATACATCTGCTAAATAAGCAAAGGTTGCTTTATCGGTCACGACTCGGGCAAAGCCAACTTGCTCGTTATGAGCGCTGTAAACACCAAAGCACATTGAGTTATCAATAGCTGATTGCATCACGCTTTTAGGAATGCCTTTGCCCCAATAGCTATTAGCAATAAAGTTATAAATAACGTTAAAGTTAAGTTTGCTTTTGTCTGTGCTTATTGAGTAGTTACTAATGTTTACTGTCATACGTTAGTAGTCTTTTTTACCAATGTTTTTATAAACATTTCTATAAAACGTTCCTATAAATAGTCTTCAACGTTGCTATAGCCTATAAATAATCTTTAACGCTTTTTAGCTGTTTGTCGTGTACTTTTGAAAGCACTAACAATGAGCAAATAGCCCCAAATAACGCCAGTCCCATATCTGATTGGGTATCCCACACGTAACCTTGCGTGCCTAAAAATGCTTCTGCGTTTTCGCCGCTTAACACTGCAACCCACCACTCTATTAATTCGTAAAAGGCGCTAAATGCTAAACATACCGAAATAACAAAGGTGATTAACCAGCCTCGACCATTTACTACTTTTTTGCGCAGTAAAATTTCGCGTGCTAGTAGTGCAGGTACAAAGCCTTGAAAAAAGTGCCCTACTTTGTCGTAGTTATTACGCTCGCTACCAAATAGGTTGTCGAAAAAAGGAACTTCGGCGTAGGTGTAATGCCCGCCAATCATCAGCACTATGCAATGCGCTAAAATAAATGTATATAAAATAGGGGTAAGTTTAAAGTGGCTATAGGTACTTGCTAGCAGCACTAAACCAATAATTGCGGGGATAACTTCAAGCAGCCATGTAAATTGATCTTTTGGGTTAATACCAGACCAAATTAATACAATAAAAAACAGGCTCAGCCATAAATACTTCATTTAGAATCCTTTTCTAAATTGATCAAATTTACGGCATTTTACGCCTTTGAAATAAACGACGCTACCTATAGTTTGTTTTTGCGCTTAGCCTATTAAACAAAGTAGGAAAAAATCGCTTAATTGTAGGCGCCCAACCACTTAAACCTTTGCCAATAATCACTTCGTCTTTTTTATTACTAATGGCACGAATCATTTTTGTAGCCGCTACGCTTACATCCATGCCATTTTCTATCGACTCTTCTGGTTTATTTTGCGCTATGCCTTGCTCGTTTAGTGAGTTATGCGCAATTGCTGTTTTAATAGAGCCTGGGCAAATTGTTAAACAATGAATGTTATGTTGTGCTACTTCTGCTCGTAGGCAATCCATAAAACCAACCACCGCATATTTAGAACCCGAATAACCTGTTCTAAATTTTGACCCAACTTTACCCGCCACACTACTAATAGACACAATTGAGCCACTGCGCCTTGCCACCATAGTAGGCAATATAGCTTTAGTAAGTGCAATTAAGCCAAAGTAATTAACCTCCATTAATTGGCGATACACGTTAAAGTCGTTTTCTAAAAATAAGCTACGCTGCGATACGCCGCCGTTATTAATTAAAATATCTATTGTAGGAAGCTCGTTCATTTTTGCTGTTATTGTGCTCAGTACGTGTTCTGGCTGGGCTAAGTCCAGCGGCACAACTAAGTGCCCTTCGCCTTTAAGCGTTGATTTTAAATCGTTTAGTTTATCTACATTGCGCGCCGATAAAATAACGCGCGCTCCAAGCTCGGCAAATTGTATAGCAAGCTCTTTACCAATACCTGACGATGCCCCGGTGATCCACACGGTTTTATTATTATATTGCATGCGTTATCTGCCCTTTTATTGTTATTTATTAGGTTTTATAAAGGTACTTAGTAAAGTATTTTACGCCTTTGTAGGACCTGCTATTGCGTTTACTTCATCTTCTAATGTTTTGTAAAAACCCATTAAAAATAGTAGTTCAACAGTTACGTACAAAGGGCCAATAATTAAACCAATTAGGTCATCTACAAATGCAGGTTTTTTACCTTCGTAATAGTGCCCAATAAACTGCAGTACCCAGCCAAATACAAACACACCTACGCCAATACTCAACCACGGCCAAAGCGCCATTGCCGCAATAGGCTGAGCACCAACAAGGAGTAAGGTGAATATTACGGCCATAATAAAGCCAAGCGAAAAGCTCAGCATAAAATAATAAACAACCGACGCTAATACAAAAAGTTGTGCACCATCAATTACTACGCTACCAAGGGGTATTTGAATGCGCGCTAGTAAACACAACGCTGCAAATACAATGAGCGGAATACCAATAAAGTGCGTTAGTACATTGCGCTTAGAACGATGATACAAACCATATTTACCAAGTTGCTGTTGAAGTGTTTTCATTGTTTTGCCTTTATTTTTATATATAAAACTTACTTTAGCAAAAGTAGACACAACAACAATGTCAGGTATCCGACATTTTGTAAATTAAACAAATGCAGAAATTATTTTACCCGGCTCATGCTCACCTTGCATATCCGTTCGCTCGCGCCCTTTTTGATACTCTTGCTCAAGCATTTTTTGGAGTTCCTCTATTTTATCAGCAATTGCGCTAGGGTCTGCGCCCTCACTTTGCTGTTCTTTAATGAGTTCTTCTATTGTTGCTTTTAGCTCGTCTATTTTGTTTTTGTTTACACCTAAGCGCTGATAAACCAGCGCTTCTTGAGCACTTTCTAAAAACGTTGGTTCTTTAGGGGCTGAGGTAATGCCTTTAACATCATTTGTTTTTTCGTTAGGGAGGGTATTAGTTGCCGCAACTTCGCTTAGTCCTGCCGCTTTATTTAATGTAGGAGAGTTATAGTTACTATATTGATTTTTAAAGGTTATTGTAGTCATTAGCTCAAATCCATTGTTGCGTTACATTATCTGTAGCAATTTTGGTTCCAACTAAATAAAAAAGTCTCTATTTAAGCTTGTGTAGCACGCGCCTGTAACTTTTGTTTATCTAAAACAGTTATACGTTGATACCCCAAACTAATGGCTTGTAGGCTAACAAGCTGTTGCAGTATTTGATTAATAGTTTGGCGCGTTAGGTAGGTCATATCAGCAAGTTGCTGCTGAGATAAAACAAGTGGTGTTAAGTGCTCTGTATGCTCGCTGAGCATTAAAAGTCGATTGCATACTTTTTGCTCAGCGCTTAGTAATGCGTGATCTTCCATTGAGCTAAACATTAGGCGTAACTTTTGTGCCAACAATAAACCAAACTCTTGCCAATATTGTGGCTGCTTGTTTAATAGCTGTTCAAGCTCGCGTTGGGGCACGTAAAAAAGCACAACATCAGTTTGTGCATATACATCGTGAGTACGCAGGCCACCATCAAATAAAGTTACCTCGCCAAACCACAGTGATGAATCAATAAAGCTCAATACGGCTTCTTTGCCTTCGTTACTTACGCCACTAATACGCACCACGCCGCTAAGCACGGCATAAATTCCATCGTGCTTATCACCTCGCAAAAATAATGATTGCTGAGCTTTTAGCGAGAGCGTTTTGCCCTGCGTTAATAAAAAGCTTTTTAAATAAGCGCTACGGTTTTTAAACCAATGCCCTTGCTCTATAACGTTTTGCTGCTGTGGAGTCATTATTTACTGCATTTGCTTATTAAATGGCTGTTTTTCGCTAACCAATTTTTTAGGGAAATTTAAATCGGTTGCTATAACAAAATCATCGTAAGGATCATTACCCGAAAACAGCTCAGTTATTAATGCATCGTTTTTATAAACATTAACGGTTACACCGCTGCCCATACCGCCTGAGTTAATAATATAGTAGTGATATTCGCCATTACTAAAAAATAAAATACTCTCGCCAATACGCCCTACTTGCCTGTAGTAACTACCAAATGGTGCATCTGGTGTTGCTTCTTTTTCAAGCCCTATGTCATTTACTCTACCAAATCGATAACTAAGCGATGAGTCATCTTTTGCAACGCAAATAGAAAGCACTTTATCGGTAGGCTCTAACTTGTAGGCTGTATTTTCATCTGGGTTACGCACAACTTTATGCATTTTTGCGTTAATGTAGGCTGCTTCATTACTATTACAATGTGTTGCTAGCATACCGACTACTAAAGCGGGTTCGTTTGTTTGAGCTGCTGAAGGCGTGTTTACTTTGTTATTAGTGGGTAAGTTACTTACATTATTATTTAGCTGAGGACTACCTTGAATTGCCATACTTTGATCGTCACAACCAAACAATGCAAACAAGAAGAAAGAATAAAAGCTCGCTAAAAATTTAATGCGCATAATAAAATCCATCTATGAGAGAGCCTTTAAAATAGCGATAAAACTAGCGACTCGCAACACCTTATGCGCAATACTTTATAAGTTTATTTTTAAACCATCTTCTGCAAAAACTACGTTACTTTTTAGTGATTTAATTAACGATTTTTTAAACAACTACTGGTTTTTAATGACCGATTCATAAACCGAGATAGAACCGCCGCTTGATGCGTTTTCATCAATTGCGTTGTACATAATCACTACATCGGCATTTTCGCTAAGTTAGCAAATGTACCTATTTTTTGTTGAGTGACCAACGGCCGATTTATTAATTTTAGCTAGTATTAAAAGCTGATTTAAACACCTTATAAAAGTGTGTAAATAACTAAATTAATCAATAATTGGTTTTCTTATAATAAAATGTTGTTACAGCACTATTTCAAACGGCTTTTTATAACCAATTGTAATTTATAATTTAAATAAAATTAAATCCAAAAAACATACATTTTAAAAACAATTTAGTCTCATTTTATTAAAACAACAGTTGACCCTATTCAAAATATAAACTAGCATTTCTGGAAGCGCTTCCACAAATTCTAGTTAAACAGATCTTTCTGGAAGCGCTTCCACACATTTGACAATGTTTATAACTACACAATAACAGCCCCATACAAGCTGTTAATAATAATGATAAAAGCGCGAGGGAAACCGAATGTCCAACCATATTGTAAGAAAAACAAAGATAGCGACCAGCCTATCTCTGATTTTAGGTGCATCAATCTCTTTGCCTGTATATGCACAAGAAGCAAATACAGATGTTGAAGTAATCCAAGTTACTGGTTTTAAAAGCAGTATTAAAGAGTCGACTCGTTTAAAACGCGACGCCGCCGGTGTTGTAGATGCTATATCAGCTGAAGATATTGGTAAATTCCCAGATACCAACTTAGCCGAGTCGCTACAGCGTATTACGGGTGTGTCGATTGATCGCTCAAATGGTGAAGGCTCTAAAGTAACGGTTCGTGGTTTTGGCCCCGACTACAATATGGTAACCCTAAACGGGCGTACAATGCCGGCGGCATCTTTGCCTGCAGGCGGTGGTACACCCAGCTCTCGTGCATTTGATTTTGCAAACTTAGCGTCTGATAGCGTTAAATCGGTTGAAGTATATAAAACTGGTAAAGCAAGCATTGCATCAGGTGGTATTGGCGCAACAATTAATATTAATACCGCTCGCCCACTTGATAACCCAGGCTTTGTTTCAAGCATTGGCGTAAAAGCTTTACACGACTCAACAAACCGCGTTGGTGATGACATAACACCTGAGCTTTCGGGCTTAATTAGCTGGACCGACAGTGAAGCTAAATTTGGTGCCTCGTTAACTGCAAGCATGCAACAGCGCGATAGCTCATCAACAGGTGCGTTTGTAAATCAATGGAATACATCTGCTTTTGACGGCACAATCCCACAAGCAGCAGACGATATTGTTTTAACTAATGCACCCGCTGTTGGTCAGCTTTATTCAATGCCATCAGATTTGCGCTACACCATTGCCGACAGAGAACGTACGCGTACAAACGCGCAATTAACGCTGCAATACAGCCCAATTGACGATTTAACAGCCACGCTTGATTACACGTATTCTAAGCAAGATTTATTCGAAGCCCGTGCTGAGCAATCAATATGGATGGATAACTACAAAAGCGCGCTAACGTTTGACGATAACACGGTAAAAACCCCTATTTATTACCGAGAAGAACGTCGCGATCAGCAAACACGCGATTTAGGCTTAGCGTTTCAAGAGCTAAACCAAGTTAATCAAAACGACTCTATTGGCTTAAACGTTGAATACTATTTCAATTCAGAATTGAGTTTTATGTTTGATGCGCACAATTCAAAAGCCACTAGCAAACCAGATGCACCTTACGGCAGCTGGGTAAACGCAGGCTTGGGCGCAAACGTGGTTAACGCACAAGAAGTTGATTTTAGCCACGAACTGCCATCAATGAGTATCGATTTTGATGATTGCCGCCGAGACAACCTAAATTGTAATAACACGTTAGATGCCTCTGATGTGGGTACGTCTATTTTAGATTCTAACTTTGCTCGCCAAGAGTCTGAAATCACAGAATTTAGAATCCATGGTAAATACGAAATTGAAAACGGCGCAATTGACTTTGGTATAGAGTCTCGCTCTATGGAAAGCCATTCACTGCAATCACTTACACGTAATACAATGGGTAACTGGGGTATAGAAAACCCAGGCGAACTACCTGATGGCTACCTAAACCCAACAAACTTTTTAGCTGAGTTTGACGACTACGATACATCGGGTTCGTACAACCAAGGTTATACCGGCAGCGCATCGCAAATTGGTTACTGGGCAGGTGAAGAATACGGATTTAACTTTGCAGCCGATGGCGCATTTGCAACTAACCGCACCATTGAAGAAGATATAACCGCAGCGTTTGTGCAATTTACTTACAATGGTTACATTGGCGATATGCCATACAACATTGTTATTGGCGCGCGCCAAGAGTCTACCGACATTACCTCAACGGCTAATATCGATTTACCTAACGCAGTAGCGTGGGAAGGTAATAACGACTTTAATGTTCGTTTTGGCTCAGCTAAAGAAGATTTCACGCTTAAATCTAGCTACGATCACTTTTTACCAAGCTTTGACTTTGACATTGAAGTAATCGAAAACGTAAAAGCGCGTTTTTCTTATAGCACGACAATTGCTCGCCCAACTTACGACAACTTAAGTTCAGCAGCGACTGTTGGTGT
This sequence comes from Pseudoalteromonas sp. APC 3691, assembly GCF_030408135.1. Lineage (NCBI taxonomy): Bacteria > Pseudomonadati > Pseudomonadota > Gammaproteobacteria > Alteromonadales > Pseudoalteromonadaceae > Pseudoalteromonas > Pseudoalteromonas sp. APC 3691. The sequence continues at coordinate 14,087 of NZ_JASDCB010000047.1, forward strand.
ACCGGGTGCCCCTACTCTTTTAGCGGGTTCTTCACCGGCTACAGCGTCAACGGGTAACCCTGGTTTAGTGCCGCTTGAATCAGACAATATTGATGTATCGGCTGAATGGTACTTTGCAGAAACAAGTTATGTGTCTGTAGGTTATTACACTAAAGACATCGAAAACTTTATTGGTTTAACACCAATGACACAAAACTACTACGGATTACGCGATGCAACAGCGGGTCCTCGCGCACAAGCTGCCATTGCTGAGCTAGAATCTCGCGGACTTGCTCTAACCGATTCAAACTTATTTCAAATGGTTGCCGCAACAGAAAATGGCGTTGACTTTGACTCTATGACCTACGAAGAGTTTGAAGCCGCTTACGATGTAATTGCTAACAGCGACGACCCATTACTAGAATTTACAGCGCAAGTACCTACCAACAATAAAAATGCCACTATTGATGGTTTCGAAATTGCCTTTCAGCACTTTTTTGGTGAAAGCGGCTTTGGTGTGCAAGCAAACTACACCACTGTTAATGGCGACATAGACTTTGATGTAAACGCTGACCCTACTACTACACAATTTGCATTAGTGGGTTTAAGCGATACAGCTAACTTTATAGCAATGTACGAAAACGATGATTTTCAAGCACGTATTGCTTACAACTGGCGTGATAAGTTTTTAAATAGCGCAGCTCGATACGTAAACGAGCCAGGCTTTACTGAAGAATATTATCAAATCGACTTTAATGTTGCGTACAACTACAGCGAACAACTATCGTTTTTTGTTGAAGGCCTTAACATTACTGAACAAAACAGCCGCGAACATGGCCGTACGTCAGCACAATTGTGGAACCTACAACAGCTAGGTGCACGTTACAATATTGGTATGCGTTACAACTTCTAAAGGTAATACAAAGTAAAGCCGTTAGTTTTTACTAGCGGCTTTTTTGTATTTAAAACAGTATTAATGCTAGTTTAATTGTTATCAACTTTAGGGTGTTAACTCATGACCAAACCAATAACAAAAATAGTCGTTTTAGGTGGTCGTACTGCCGGCTGGCTAAGCGCAGGCTTATTAGCCGCTGAACACCCGCACCTTAATGTAACGTTAGTGGAGTCGGCAAATGTGCCTATATTGGGTGTGGGCGAAGGCACGTGGCCGTCAATGCGCAACACCCTACAGCGCATTGGTATTAAAGAAAGTGATTTTATAACCCAATGCGACGCATCATTTAAGCAAGGTTCTAAATTTATAAATTGGCGTAACCTCAGCGAGGGAGAAAACTACTACCACCCTTTTATGAATCCACAAGGCTACGAGCACACTAATTTACACGCCAGTTGGCAACGTATTGCACCGGATCAAAAATTTGCCGACGTTGTTAATATGCAAAGCTTTGTATGCCAAGCAGCACTTGCACCAAAGCAATTACAAACTCCCGAATATGCAGCGGTCACCAACTATGGCTATCATTTAGATGCGGGTAAATTTGCTGAGTTTTTAAAAAATCACTGCGTTAAAAACCTAAACGTTACACATATTATTGACGATGTAGCCGAGGTTATTAACGATGAACATGGCTACATTGCTTCATTAAAAACAAATAATAATCGCGATATAACAGGTGATTTATTTATAGATTGCTCAGGCTCTCGTGCTCGTTTAATTGGTGAGCATTTTAATAGTGAGTTCATAGCGCAAGATCATATTTTATTTAATAACAGCGCTGTCGCTGCGCAAATACCTAATGCACACATCAATCAACCAATTGCCTCTGCTACGCTATCTACAGCGCAGAGCTACGGCTGGATTTGGGATATAGCCCTACCAACGCGCCGTGGTACAGGTTATGTATTTAGTAGTAAATATCAAAGTGATGAAAGCGCCACAAATACTCTAAAAAGCTACATAGCTAAAAGTACCAGTGGGCAACAAGCTGAGCAACTTAACTACCGTGTATTAAAATTCAGCCCTGGTTACAGGCAAAAATTTTGGATTAAAAACTGTGTTGCCGTGGGTATGTCTGCTGGCTTTTTAGAGCCACTTGAAGCGTCAGCACTTGCTATGGTTGAACTTTCAATTAGCATGATAAGCGAGCAACTACCGCAAAACCGCACACACATAAGCCAACTTGCCATACGATTTAATGAGCGTTTTAGCACTCGTTGGCAACGCGTTATTGAGTTTTTAAAACTTCATTATGTGCTAAGCGAGCGCGACGACACTCCCTATTGGCAAAATATTAGTAGTTTAAATACCGCGCCCGAACGCGTGCAAAACTTACTTAAACTTTGGCAATTTCAGCCCCCTAGCCGCTTTGATTTTATTGAAAACGAAGAAGTGTTTTCATCAAGCAGTTATCAATACGTTTTATATGGCATGGGCTTTAATACACAAACAGTATCTGCACAAAATACATTTAACGACCCACGTGCTGGGGATTACTATTATCAGCAAAATCGCGAAAAAATAGCGCAGTGCTTAAATGGACTGCCAAGTAATCGCGCGCTTTTAAATCATCTTTTATCAAACAATGGGCAGCCACATAATGACTAAAAAAAATGCTGTTAAAAACGTAGTAATTGCTGGAGGCGGCACTGCAGGTTGGATGGCCGCAGCAGCACTTGCTAAACTAGTTGGTAACAATATAAACATAACCCTTGTTGAATCTGACGATATTGGCACTGTAGGTGTTGGTGAAGCAACAATTCCGCCTATTCGTACATTTCATAAATTGCTGGGTATAAACGAGCAAGCATTTATGAAAGCCACTCAAGCAAGCTTTAAATTAGGTATTAGCTTTGAAAACTGGGGCGATGAAAACACGCATTATATTCACTCATTTGGCGCAACGGGCAAAGAATGTTGGGCGGGTGAATTTCATCACTTTTGGCTGCAAGGTAAAACTTTAGGAATAAACAACCCATTTGGCGATTACTGCTACGAGCTGCAAGCGGCTAAAGCCGGTAAGTTTGCGTTTAATCAGCAAAACCCTATTAACTATGCCTACCATATGGATGCCACGCGTTACGCACAGTTTTTACGTGGATTTTCAGAGCCATTAGGTGTAAAACGCATTGAAGGTAGGATACAAAAAGTAGTAAAAAACACTAAAACGGGCCATATAGAATCATTGATTTTAAATAATGGCGAGCACATTAACGGCGACTTCTTTATTGATTGCACCGGCTTTAGAGGCTTATTAATAGAGCAAGCATTACATACTGGCTACGAAGACTGGTCGCATTTACTACCGTGTAACAGCGCCATTGCGGTGCAAACAAAATCAACCAGCGATACCGTATTGCCACTTACCCGCTCTATTGCCCATAAAAGCGGTTGGCAATGGCGTATACCACTGCAAAACCGTGTCGGCAACGGATTAGTTTATTGCAGCCAATATATGGATGACGAACAAGCCAAAGCGCTATTATTAAATAACATTGAAGGCGAGGCGCTTACAGAGCCCCGTATAATTAAATTTAAAACAGGGCGCCGCTTAAAAGGCTGGAACAAAAACTGCTTAGCGCTTGGCCTTGCTAGCGGTTTTGTTGAGCCACTTGAGTCCACCAGCATTCACTTAATAATGTCGGGTATTATTCGCTTTATGCGTTTATTTCCGTTTAATGTCATTACCAATCACGCCATTGACGAATACAACAAACAACTTAAAAGCGAAATTGAAAATATTCGCGACTTTATTGTGCTGCACTACAAAGTAACTAATCGCGATGACAGTGAGTTTTGGCAACATTGTAGCGCCATGGAAGTGCCAAAAACACTTCAGCATAAAATTGATTTGTTTAAACAAACCGGCCGTGTATTTTTAGATGATGGCGACATTTTTAGAGTCGACTCGTGGGTGCAAGTTATGCTTGGTCAAGGTATTGAGCCTAATCAACATCACTTAATAGCCAGCATGATGAGCGATGAAGAACTCACCCGTTTTTTACACGGTATTAAGCAACAAATAGAGCAACGCGTAAGCCAATTACCGCCTCATCATGAGTTTTTAAAGCAGTATTGCCCAGCATAAAAAAAGCCCTTATTACTAAGAGCTTTGGGTACACACAACAACTTTTACGTTTTATTATTCACACTTAACCACAGCGCTTTTAGCGCCTTGTGGTTCAAAGCTAATATCTGCAACTGAAACGCTAAGCTCTCCTGCCGTTTTAATAATAAAAGGGCTGGTTACTCTGGCAAAATCAACGCCCTTCTTAGCAAAACACGTTAAATCTATACTCATGGTTTGCCATGTATTTAAATCAGCATTTTCAAGATCACGGGTAATATCAAGCTCGCCGCCACAGCCTTGTTCGCACTTCATTGCAAGGTATGCTTGCGAGCTAGGTATTTGGTTTACTTTATAGCTAAAGCTAAGGGCGGAATTTGCTTCAATGTAGGCCACTTTGTCTTCGGTAAAGTTACTATTAATTTCGATGTAGCTGGCTGCAGTGCCATCAAAATTAAATTGCATCGCATCTTCTTGAATCGCTTTGTCTTCAGTGCGATAAGTAATGCTACCAAGCTTTACACTGTTACTTGCTACTTGGTGCTGCTCGCTGTTTGAATTTAAAAACAAACGCCACGGTGTTTTAAAGCTGCCATTAAATATAGACAGTGGCGCAAGGTTACTAATATCAACACCTGAGTCTTCATTTAGATTATTGCTAAGCGTACTTTCATCTTTATACGTTAAGCCAAAGCCATAGGGTAATAATGGCGAGTAATCAGCATCGCCCTTATTTACTGCGGTTTGTAGTGGCGATTTAGGCCACGAGAACGACAATTTACCTTTAAAGTCATACTGTATCTTCCCATTTGCATCCGATAATAAAACATCAGCAATGCCTTGCCCTTCAGTGCCAGGAAGCCATGCTGCTACAAATGCGTCTGACGCGTTTAGCTCGCTGTTAATCCACATTGGTCTGCCTGATATAAACACCGACACCACCGCAATACCTTGCTGCTTTAATGTTTTTAATATTTTAAGAGAGCGTTTATTGTTACGTTCAAACTCAAGGTTGTCTTTATCGCCATGTCCCTCTGCGTATGGTTCTTCACCAAATACAACAATGGCTACATCGGGTTTTGTATTAAACTCACCCGCTGGGCTTAAAATAGCGTTACCGCCAGCAGCTTCTATTTGCGTTTTTAGCCCCGCATAAATAGACGTTGCTCCGGGAAAATCTGCATTTTGATTATTAGTTCCCTGCCACGTAATACTCCAACCGCCCGATTGCTTGCCTATGTTATCGGCCGCATCGCCTGCTATAAGTATGTTGCTTGATGGGTTAAGCGGTAATAAATGGTTGTTGTTTTTAAGCAGTACTAGCGACTCTTGTACCGCTTGGCGGGCAATATCGCGATGTGCTGGCGCACCTATTAGTTCTAATTTACCTGAATATTTTCGATTTGCGGGACTTGGTTTATCAAATAAACCTGCACGTAATTTAACGCGTAAAATACGTGCTACGGCGTCATCTATTCGCGCCATTGTTATTGTGCCCGCTTTTACTTGTTTAATTGTATTTTCATAAAGTGGTTTCCAAGCACCCGTTGGCACCATAAAAATATCAAGCCCCGCATTAACAGCCTGCGGGCAACTTTCATTTGTACAGCCTGCAACTTGTCCGTGTCCGTTCCAATCTCCTACAACAAAGCCATCAAAACCCATTTTTGTTTTTAATACATCGGTAAGTAAGTATTTATTGCCGTGATTTTTTTTACCATTCCAGCTATTAAACGATGCCATAACCGACTGACTACCTGCGGTTAAGCCACCTATATAACCTTGCGCATGAATATTATATAACACCTCTTCGCTATCAATGTTATCGCCTTGATCGTCACCATCTACTGTGCCGCCATCGCCTAAAAAGTGCTTAACGGTACTAATTACGCGTTTATCACTTAAAAAGTCTTCATCGGCTCTGCCTTGCAATCCGTTTACAATTGCGGCTGAATATTCACGTACAATTGCAGGGTCTTCTGAGTAGCCTTCGTACGTTCTGCCCCATCGGTCGTCGCGCACTACAGCAACTGTTGGTGCAAATACCCAATCTATGCCTGTTGCCATTACTTCTACTGCCGTAGCTGCTGCAATTTGCTCAATTAATGCGGGGTTATTAGCAGCACCTAAACCAATATTGTGCGGAAATAATGTCGCGCCAATCACATTATTATGACCATGTACCGCATCAGTGCCCCACATAGTTGGAATTTTACTGCCATCAATTGAGTCATCAACCGATGCTTGATACATACTCTCAGCAAGTGTTATCCAATCTGCAGGCGTTGCATGCTTATTAGCATTTGGGAACGAGCCACCGCCATTTAAATACGAACCAAAACCGTATTTGCGCATATCTTCAACACTAATATCGCGAATTTCAGGTTGGATCATTTGCGCTACTTTTTGCTCAAGCGTCATTGTTTTTAAATACTGTGCAATTGTATTTTCAATTTCGGGCGTTTTCACTACCTTGCTTTTAAGCGTTGGCCAAAGTGATAAATCACCTTGCTCATGCTCAGCCTTTTTGGCTACGGCGCCTTGGCTATTATTTGCGTTAATCTCTTGTTTATTACACCCACTTAAAACGCACAGTCCTCCTATTAAAATGGGGAGCATGTGTAACCTGTTAGTGTTTAAGCTTTTTTTCATATTTATAGCCCTGTGTTGTGTCAGTGTGATTTTGTGAGCGCCCATTTGTTATTTAAATTTAACTATTGACCTGTTTAACAATAGCCACTAACCTAAATATGGAAGCGCTTCCTTAAAGTTATTAAATACCATACTTAGTGATTAATCAAATTAAATATGGAAGCGCTTCCAATAATGAATTTAATATACGCTCTATACAAAGCAAACTTTACCAAAAAAGAAGCAGAGGTTTTCTCTTAATGAAACAATTATCTTTACCTAGTGGCTCACCACTTTTAGCCAAAAATTTTACTTATGGTGTAGCTACGGCCTCATTTCAAATTGAAGGCGGCGCAGCTGATCGCTTGCCATGTATTTGGGATACCTTTTGCAGTAAAGAAGGCAAAATAGTCGATAATTCAAATGGCGATGTAGCCTGCGAGCACTACACTCGCTGGAAAGAAGATATAAACTTAATTGAATCATTAGGTGTGGACGCTTATAGACTTTCGATTTCGTGGCCGCGCGTAATGACTAAAAGCGGTCACTTAAACCCGACAGGCGTTAAGTTTTATACCGACATTTTAGATGAATTAAAACGTCGTAACATTAAAGCTTTTGTAACGCTGTATCACTGGGATTTACCACAACATATTGAAGATGAAGGCGGTTGGCTAAACCGTAACACCGCTTACGAGTTTGCGCATTACACAGATTTAATTACAAAAGCTTTTGGGGAACGTGTGCACTCTTACGCCACCTTAAATGAACCGTTTTGCAGCTCTTATTTAGGTTACGAAATTGGCGTACATGCGCCTGGCATTGTAGGTCGTGAATTTGGTCGTAAAGCCGCGCACCACTTATTACTGGGTCACGGTTTAGCTATGCAAGTACTTGCTAAAAATAGCCCAAATACGCTAAACGGTATTGTACTTAACTTTACGCCTTGTTACTCAGTTACCCAAAGTGAAGACGATTTAAAAGCCACTGCATTTGCTGATGACTATATAAACCAATGGTACATGCAGCCTGTAATGCAAGGTAAATACCCTGATATTATTAAGCAATTACCTAAAGCCCACCACCCTGATATTTTAGATGGCGACATGGAAATAATTGCTCAACCGCTAGATTACCTAGGGGTTAACTTTTATACCCGCATGCATTATCAAGCAAGCGATTCCGACTTTTACCATGAGCTGCCACATAAAGCACCAATGACTGATATAGGCTGGGAAATTTACCCTAAAGCGCTTACAGAATTACTTGTATTGTTAAACGAAAAATACACCCTACCACCTATTTATATTACCGAAAACGGCGCAGCCATGGCTGACGAATTTAAAGACGGTGAAGTAAAAGATAACGACCGTATTGAATATTACCACGAGCATTTAAATGCCCTGCATAACGCAACCGAGCAAGGCGTAAAAGTAGATGGTTACTTTGCGTGGAGCCTAATGGATAACTTTGAATGGGCTGAAGGATATTTAAAACGTTTTGGAATAGTACACGTAGACTACAACACACAAAAACGAACTGTTAAAGCCAGCGGTAAAGCGTACAGTAACCTAATAACTAGCCGATAATTTATCGGCTTATAACAATAAGAACACACACTGTGAACAAACTCCCTTTATACGAAAAAGTCGGTTACGCCATGGGCGATGCCGGCGCTAACTTAGTATGGCGCGGCGCGCTTGCTTATTTAGCGGTGTTTTACACCGATACATTTGGCATATCGGCAGCCGCCGCTGCCATGTTGTTTTTGGTGGTAAGGCTATCAGATGGCGTAACCGATATTATTATGGGTATGATTGCCGATAGAACGCAGTCGCGCTTTGGTAAATTTCGCCCGTGGATACTCTACTCGGCACCGTTTTTGGGCTTGTTTATGGTGTTGTGTTTTACTACACCCGACTTTAGCACCACCAATAAACTTATTTATGCTTACGTAACTTACATAGGTTTAACGCTTGCTTACACCGTAAGTAACGTGCCCTACTCGGCACTTATGGGCGTAATGACACCAGACGATACAGAGCGTACAAAACTCTCTGGTTTTAGGTTTGCAGGTGCGTTTACTGGTGGCTTATTGGTTATGGGTTTTTTACCTGAGCTAGTGGCATTTTTTGGTGGCGGCGACAACACCAAAGGCTATCAGCTTACTATGTACTTATTTGCCAGCTTACTTATTATTTTAATGATTATAACGTTTGCGACCACCAAAGAGCGTGTAACACCGCATGCCTCAAATGAAGGGAATTTAAAATCAGAGTTATTTGATTTAACCAAAAGCCTGCCATTTATAATCCTACCTTTGCTTGCTACCACCCTGTTTTTTTATTACCGCGATTTATACAGCGGCGTATTTTTTGCCCTTGTTATGGCTGCAATGACATTCGTTATTAAAAAATTGCTCAGTAAAGATAAGCAAAGCTTAACGGGATCACAGCGCGACATGGTTGATCTTCTGACCAACAAACCTTGGTTGGTGTTACTCGGCATTGGTTTTTTAACCATGATGTTTAATGGCATAAAATACGGTGTAATTGCGTACTACTTTAAGTATCACGTAGCCAATGAACTCATGGCTGGGCAATACTTTATCGCTTTATTGGTTGTATCTATATTTGGCGCACTTGCCACAGGTAAACTGGCCGAAATTATGGGTAAACGAAACCTATTTATTGCATCATTAATGCTAAGCGGCATACTCACTACTGCATTTTACTGGGTGCCTAGCGATAACCTGGTTGCTGTATTTACCTTTGGTTGCGCTGCTGAATTTTTTGCCGCGATGATGCCAACATTATTTTTTAGTATGCTTGGTGATTCAGCCGATTATTCAGAGTGGAAAAACAAACGCCGCGCTACAGGCTTAATTTATTCAGCGGGTACATTTGTGCAAAAAACCGGTGGTGGTTTTGCCGGTGCATTAGTATTGGTGGTACTTGCAGGCTACGGCTATAACGGTATGGATGAGCTAACAATTACACAAGCCTTACCTGGCATGCAGCTACTTATGAGCTGGATACCTGCCGCATTTGCTTTTTTAGGCGCCGCATTGATGCTTATTTATCCACTAACCTCAGCGATGACGCAAAAAATAACAGAAGACTTAGCAATTAGACGCAGTAATGTGTAAATTAACTTTTAATGGCCCTTCGCACTTTATATTTTTTATAAAGTGCGAGTAAAAATACATATAAGCTAGGACATCAATGGCGACAATTTATCAAGTATCAGAAATGGCAGGCGTGTCTTTATCAACTGTTTCAAGGGTACTTAACGACAACGACTACGTAAGCAAAAAAACTAAAAAAAAGGTATTAGAAGCAATGAAAGAGCTAGGCTATCAGCCAAGTTCTATTGCTCGCTCTTTGGCGTCTAGCACTACAAACAGCGTCGGTATTTTAGTTTCTGAGTTGGATGGTCCGTTTTTTGGTCAAATGATGTCAGCCATTGAAGAGCACCTTCGTATTGCGGGTAAACACGTTATTATTACCCCTGGGCACAGTGACGAGAAAAAAGAAAAAAGCGGCTTTGAGTTTTTAATAGGCCGTAATTGCGACGCTATTATTGCCCACGTAGAAGCGGTATCAAACGAGTATCTAATTGAGTTAAGTAAAGGCAAAACCCCTATTTACTTAATGAGCCGCTACGTTAAAGAAATTGAAGAAAACTGCATTAGCCTCGACAACGTAATGGGCGGCTACTTAGCCACTAAAGCTATGATCAACAAAGGTCATAAAAACATTGCGTACATAGCAGGCCCGCAGTTTAAAGAAGACGCGTCAAATCGTTTAAAAGGCCACAAAAAAGCCCTAGCAGAATACAATCTAACCTTTGACGAAAACCTATTTTACATAGGCGACTTTAAAGAAACCGGCGGCAGCGACGGCTTAAGGCATTTTATTCAAAATAAAGCGCAAATAACCGCCCTTGTATGTGCCAATGACGAAATGGCATCGGGCGCTATGAAATACGCCCGCGAACACGGTTTTAACCTACCAAAAGATTTAGCCATTATTGGGTTCGATAACGTAATTTTTACCAATTACCTCTACCCAACGCTGACTACAATAGATAACCCAGTTCCCGAAATGGGCCGAGCTGCGGCTAACTTAGTACTTAAAGACATTTATAAAAAAAGCGGCATAACAGTAAAGCACGTGTTTCAGCCAAAGCTTATTTTAAGAGACTCAACACCGGATATTAATTAACTTTAAACCTAGTTTAAATCTAGTTTAAATCTAGTTTAAATCTAAATTATGTAACTCGTTACGCACCCACTGCGTATCCAAATATTGCTCTACGTGCTGCTGCGCAAACTTTAAAAAGTGACGTGCAGCATGCGACATGTGCCTGTCTGCTTGCATTACAAAAAACCTATTCAGACATAAATGCTCACAAATATAAAACAATATCTACATAAAAACACTACAATAAAAAGTATAATAGATCCGATAATTTACCAAAAAGATCGTTTTAAAGTTTATTTATATTGTTTAATAAAATATCACTTTACTTATTTTTAATTTGGCTCTAAATTCGCGCAAATTTTATTATTAAAGTAACCTCTCAAACTCTAAAGCAGTGGTTATTTACCTTGATGAGTCGATAAACACACATGGCCGAATCAGCCGCCACAAGCACCTCTAACAACCCTTTAGCACCCGTTATCGGGCTGTCATTTTTTGCTATTGCATCAGGCTTTTTAATGAGCCTTATTCCGCTGTCGTTACCTGCATTTAAACTTGATGAAAACCTAGCGCCTTGGCTTGCGAGCATTTTTTACTTTGGCTTACTTATTGGCGCCACCACAATAGAGCGCATTGTGGTAAAAATTGGTCATCGATTCGCATTTATATTATTTTTAAGCTTATTAATTGTAAGTGTGCTTGCACAACTTGCACTGCCAAATACCGTTAACTGGTTAATTGCAAGGTTTGTAGCAGGTGTTGCTGTTGCCGGTGTGTTTGTCGTTGTTGAGTCTTGGTTATTAATGACCAATACAGCAAAGTCGCGGGCTAAACGTTTGGGTTTATACATGACCTCACTTTATGGGGGCAGCGCCGTAGGTCAACTTGCTATAGGGCCGCTTGGCACCGAAGGTTCAACGCCTTATTTATTTGTAGCCTCATTATTTTTTTTAGCTATTTTGGCGCCTTTATTAATAACTAAAGGTCAGCCCGAAAAACAGCACCTTGAAAAACTACCACTAAAAGAAATAAAAACATTAAGCCACCCAGCTATGCTCGGATGCTTAGCATCGGGCTTATTACTGGGCCCTATTTACGGCTTAATGCCGGTTTATATTGCAGCACAAGCTGATCAAGCTCAGTACACTGGAACACTTATGGCGGTTATTATTTTAGGCGGCATGGTCGTGCAGCCGCTTGTGAGTTACTTATCTACTCGGCTTGAAAAAAGCTTATTGATGGGTATGTTTTGTTTAGCAGGCGCAGCCGGTGCTGTGGGTATACTACAAGCAAACACTTTAGCAGGATTAATAGTAAGCTACTTAATACTAGGCGCATGCAGCTTTGCACTTTACCCGATTGCTATAACACTTGCGTGCGACTCATTGCCAATGGCAAAAATAGTATCGGCAACTGAGGTAATGCTTTTGAGTTACAGTATTGGTTCGGTATTTGGTCCTATGCTTGCTGCAAATTTATCTGATGCACCCAATGGTATTGTGTTTTATTTAGCAGGCTGTTTAATCACGACCTGTATTTATATGTTTATTAAAAGCATTAAAAATATTCGCGCGGGTAAAACACCTGTTGCAGGCTAATTTTTAGCTTAAATACACGCTTGCTTATTAACTAATTCTAGCTGTTAAACATCTTGATTTAACAGCTAAAACTATTATTTAGCAGTGAGTTTTTTATGTGGGCTCAAAAAAAACATCTTTTTCCACCCTTGGTTTTGCGTTGTAAAAAGCCACGGCATGGGCACTAACGATAAAATAGAATAATGCACATGAGGCTGTTTTCCTGCGGCATTTCCGGTATCGCCCAGTAAGCCAATTTGACTGTTTATGCTTACTACATCACCTGTACTTACCGAGTAGTTATTTAAATGTGCAAAATAATGCACGCGCCATTTAGGCCCAAGCACCGCAACCACCTTACCACCACGAGTTAACTCACCTGCAAATATAACAATACCGCTTGTTGAGGCAACTACGGGAGTATTTTTTGTGCCAAAAATATCAATTCCTTTGTGCACACCCGACCTACCCCAAGGCTCGTACCAAAACGTGTTATGGTTCCAATCTTTACTTGTGGCACCTTGTACCGGAATCATTATTTTTTTCGGGAATTAGTAAGCCTATAATTAATAAAGTAGCTATTCCAATTGCAATCCACTTAAGTACTTTCACTTTTTCTATCCTTGATATTTAAATAACTTATACTGGTAAATTATTAGCCATAATAACTGAACTCATCATGAGTCGTATTTATGGTGCTTTATTTATGAAGTTTTATTTGAATGAAATACCCGACTAACATGTACTAAGCTGATCAATTTCAAAATAGGTTTTATAAGCAATTGAGCACTGCCCGCTATAAACAGCCATGTGCCACTTTCTATTAGTGAGTCATTTAAAAAGAAAAAACTGCCAATTAAAAACCAAACAGCAATCAAAAAATCGTTAAACGCTCCCAGCGCTTCATATCGTCGCTGGATGGTAATATGCTCTTGTCCTAAATCTAAAATAAACTGATTACTGGGGTCCATAAGTACTGCTCACTCTTTTATTTCATAATTTAAAAAGCTTGTTTTCACAAGCTAAGCCGCACCATACAATAACAAAATTTACGCAATAAAAAACGCTGGCCAATGCGAATCAGCCAACGTTTTATTGTTTGTGCAATACTTAACTAATCGTTTATTTTTTCTCTTTTTCTAAACGCTTTTTAAGACTTAATGCAGCATCGGCGGCTAATAAACGCATGAATTCAGAGCCATTACTTTGCTCGCCTTGGCCTGCGCCTATTACAATTTCAGGCACTAAACGGCTATTACCTAAGCTTGTAAATAAAGCGCTTTGAATTTTAACTTCTGCTTTTAGTGTTTCATCAAATACATACTTTGGATCAAGTGCAGCAGACTTAGCTCTTAAACGAGCCTCAGCTAAAACGTCCATACCTAATGCTTCTAAACGTTGTTGCTTTAGAATCTCTTCTTGCTCTTTTGCAAGCTCCGCTTTTACAGCCACTCGTTGCTGTGCAGAAATAATGGCATTTGCCTTAATCCGTTCAGCATCAATTTGCTCTTTTATTTTTAGCTTTTCAGATTCAGCACGCTGCTTAGCAATTGCTTGTTCACCTAAAGCCACTTCAGTACGCGCTTGTTGCTCTGCTTTTTTAAGGTTTTGACGCGCTAGCGCTTCATCAGCAGCAGCTTGCTTTTGGGCTTCAAGGCGAGCATTTACTTTGCTTTCGTAGTCAATATCAATAATGCTGGCATCTACTACTGTAATACCGTAAGCGCCTAAAATAGGTGCGTTACGCAGTGTATTACCCTCATCATCCATTTTAATATTAATAGTGACACGTTGCTGTTTACTTAAATTACCTAAGTCGTCAGATTTATCGCGCTCACCCGTACTAATAATTTGTTCAGTAACAAAAATACCGTTGGTTAATTGATCAGCAAAATCTTGGCTTAATTGACCATTACCACCAGAGTAATGTTGCTCTACCGACATCATTCGCGCCGACGCTTTTACATTTTCGGTGGTTGCACGCATTAATAAATTAGATATTAATGTTTCTTGTGAACCAAACTCTTCGTGTATTTTAAGTAAACCACGTAGAGCACCCGACTCTGCTGCAGGTACATTGCCTGGCAATCTAAAACGAGAAACACCTCGTGCGCCACCTGTTGTGGTATCTAAAAATCGAATCGGAATTAACGGCACAATTGCACTTGCTGTTGCACCGGCATCGCCCGTAAAGTTAATCGAAATTACTTTTTTATAAGCGGATGTACTACCAAACGCTTTTAAGTAAGGGCCTGCTTGATTTATTACGGTTAAGTTACCTGTAAAAGCCGATTGATGTACTAAACGCTCATCTGCTTCATTCCACGAAACAACTTGCGATGTAAGGGTTGCTATCACTACCAATACAACAATAATTGATGACACTATAATTACATTACGACGACCAAATCGACTCATAAATGAGTCATTTTTTACTGCTGGGACTGCTTTTTCGCTATCCATTTTTATTACTCTCCATGTTTAATTTCTTTTTAACAAAGTAAATAATTTCCTGTTCACTCAAATGTGCGCAAAAGCTACCAGAGCGATGTAACTCAACAAATGTTGCAAGGATTTCTTCTTTACCTTTAGCTGTTTTATCTTGGTTTTCTTGTGTTTGATTTTTTTCTGTTAGTTGAGTGATTAGTTCATCAACTATCGTGTCTTTATCAAACAGTACGTTGTATTCCTTGGATTTTCTTACCCGACTTTTATGTACGTTGCTGTAAATTACATAAAGTGCAACGCATAAAATAATAACAAGTAAACTTAACCCTATAATATAAAAAATCATAAGCTTTACTTAAATTAGTTTAAATACTTAATGAGCAATAACAATTGTAAGTATTACTTAACAAATGTTAACCCAGTAATTTTACAGTAAACCCGAGTAAAAAACAGATTAAAAATAAAGTTCATCAGGTATACAGTTATAACCGCACATAAAAGTAAGCTTTTTCAAACAAAAAGTGCCAGTCAGTTATTAACTGACTGGCACTAAGCTAATATTAATTAAAGTGCTTTTTACATTATTCGCATTGCACCCAATCAACACCATTTTCACTGCATTCATGCAGCATTGTTCCATCTTCTCGGCGGGTATCTCTAAACCATTGCCCTTCAATTGTTTTAATAATACGTACGTTGTCTGTGGTTTTGTATTTACGCCAAAAGCTAGCATCAATAGATGTTTCGTCATCAAACTCATAGGGCATAGCAGCGAGTACGGTCACTAAATCTTGAGTTTCTAAGTCAGCAGCTTTGTCTTTAACATTTACCCAATCAGATAATGTTTGAAAGTCGGCATTTTCCTCTCTAAAGGCAAAGTCAGTTTGGTAAAACGATCCTGACTCAGTATAGCTAATGCTAAAACCTCGCTCGAACGGTGTATCTAAATTAGCACTAACGCATTCATCTGCTGTAGGAAAGTTAACCGATGGGCTAGTATTAGCAACGCCATAAAGCACATTGCTTTGCTCAAAACTAACATTCTCAATGCTAGAGCATCGGTAAGTACGATCGGCGTTAATGTAAACATCGTCTCTAACTGTTAATTTTCCATTTAACGATTCTTCGCCCCAAGGCGTATCTGTTGAATCCAATCGAGACAAAATAACGTCAATTTTGTCGAGTTCGTCTGTATTATGAAGCTTTACTTGCTCATAAATAAGTTCAGCGCCTGCAAAAATAACTTTATCGCGGTACCATGCATTTTCAAACCCATACTCTGCATCTTTTGCTTTACCACAAACGATAAAAACAAACCTAATAAGTGAATAAATCTAACCTATAGACTTTAGTCTAACACCTGTAAAAATACTTAGTAATTACAATTAGTTAAAATCCATGAAAACAACTAAACAATATATATAAAAATACAGTTTTTTATTTTTTAATAGCAAAATACAAAGTTAATAAACACGAAAAAGCCGATGTTGGGGTTTAATCCAACATCGGCTTTTTTACTCTCGCTATTTTATATTATGCTTTAGTAAGCACTTTATAAAAGACCTTATAGAGATAATTCTTCTTTAGCGCGAGTTAAGTTGTGCGATACCATTGAGCTGTTAGACAATTTTGATGCTTCGTATAAATCAGCAAGTGCAGCTGTATCGTTATGCGCTTTTAAACGTGCAACACCACGGTTGCTTAATGCGAATGACGTAAGTTGGCGTACTTTAAATTTAGGGCCATCTGCGTCTTTTAAAAGTGCGATTGCTTTAGTACAAATTGCTTCAGCCTCAGCGTAGTTTTTTGACTTAACATTCAGTGCGCAGCTATTAAATGATTGCTCAAGTGGCTGTGGCGCTGTTGCAGTTTCAATAACCATTAATTTGTAATCACTTTGATCAGCCATTGCAGCAGCTGAACATGTTAATAGTGAGCTAAGAGCGATAGTTTTGATAAGTGTAAGTTTCATGGTCATATTCCTGATTAGTTAAGCCGTGCTTGTTGCCGACAACTGAACTTTAGAGAATTACCACAACCCCGACAAACGATTAAAACAAACCTAATAAGTGAGAAAAATTAACCTATAGACCTTAGTCTAATACGTTTAAGTTTTTTCTATATATTTAAATAACTTACGAACTAATAATCGTGCCTAAAATCGCTACTTTACGTTTTAAAATGTATATAATTATTTATGCTTATTTTTAGTTGGTTTTATTTTAAACACCTTGCTTTGGCATAGCTGAATAACAATCAAACAAATTTATACATTTAATTACATGCAATACTAAGTCATGTATTTATAATTACAGCTCTGGTAACTTTTCATCATTAATGGGTTAACTTTTTTGAAACACATACTTCCTCTTTTTGCTTTATTAAGCACGCTTTTATCATTTAGCCAAAATGCTAACGCAAGGCTTTTGCTCGGTAATGACATGCCTAACACCGGTATGTTTATAAAATCAGAATTTAATGGCGATAGCAGCATTACATCTGCAGGTGTAGAAATGATGGTTAAGCAAAATTACAGTAACTTTGGTGTTGTTTTTACCAGCGCAATTGGCGCGGCAGTAATCAATAATAAACAAGGCGAGCAAGAAGAATTTATAACGTGGGACAACGGCATGAAGCTTGGTTATTTTAATGACTTTTTTATATACGCCGAGCTTGGCTTAGATCTGTTCGAACTCGCCTTTAAAAACGATAGAGGCGATAACACCTACCAAATAGAAAAATCGAACAACGACATAGACGGTTACGCAGGTATAGGTGCGGGTTATCACTTTAAGCCATTTAAAATAGAAGTATTTACCCGTGCGCGCCAAATAGATGGCGACTACTGGGAAGCACAAGAACATATTTACAGCGGTGTGCAGCTCAGCTTTACGTTTTAATTGCCCTTTTGTTTTATAAGAAAAATAAAAAGCGTGTGAAATGCAGCTATTTCACACGCTTTTTAAAGAATTATATTTAACAGGTTTGATCTAACCGATTTATATTTAACGGATAGTTTTGGCTACTTTACCAATACTCAAACCCTGAATTAAAATAGAAAACACCACAACCGCATAAGTAAGAGCCAACAAAATATCGCGCTCGTTCCCATCAGGTAATTGCAATACCAATGCAACCGAAATACCACCGCGCAAGCCACCCCAGGTTAAAACTTTCCACGCACCAGATGGCAACTCTAATTGCTTATTAAATGTAGTGGTTGTTATACCCACAACAATTAAACGTGCCATTAACGCTATTAAAATTGTTAAGCCACCAGCAATAAACAAATTACTCGAAAATGCAATCATGACGACTTCAAGCCCTATGAGTACAAATAAAATGGCATTTAAAATTTCGTCAATCAGCTCCCAAAATAAATCAACGTAATGGCGTGTTTTGTCGCTCATAGCCATACTGCGACCATGATTGCCCACCATTAGCCCCATCATTACCATTGCAAGTGGGCCCGACAAATGCCAATGGCTTGCAAGTGCATAACCACCAATAACGCCCGCTAAAGTAAGTAGTACTTCTTCTTGGTAACTATCAATACTTTTAAGTAAGTAATATAAAATACCACCTAATACCAAACCAAAAACAATACCACCACCCGCTTCAACCGCCAGCGTGTGCGCTACATAATAAGTTGTAGGAATATCACCACTTGATAAAACACCCAATAAAAGCACAAAAATAACCACGCCAATACCATCGTTAAACAACGATTCACCCGCAATCACGGTTTCAATACTTTTAGGCGCCCCCGCAGATTGTAAAATTCCCATTACCGCAATCGGATCAGTTGGCGAAATTAATGCGCCAAACAGTAAACACCAAATAAACGCTAAATCAAAACCAAGCAAAGGAAGTACTAAATAAAGCGCACCAGCAATAATAACCGTAGATAGCAACGTACCAACGCAGGCCAAAATACCTATTGGCAATTTATAGCGCCTTAAATCGCTAACATTTACATGCAGCGCCCCAGCAAAAAGCAGCATAGAAAGCATGCCATCAAGCAAAACTTCAGTAAAATCTAACTGATCGAGCAAGCTCACTTCGTAATCTATAAGATCATCAAACCCTAAAAAGCCCAAAAATATAGCGCCGATAGATAAAAGCATCGAAATAACCATAACGCCAATGGTTGTCGGCAAGCCAATAAAGCGATGGTTTACATAGGTGAGTAACGCGGTAATTGATAAAAATATCGCACTTATTTCAAGTACGCTTAGGCTGGTTCCTGGTGCCATGGTTTAAATCTCAATATTTATTTAATGATGCCTTGCTCTAAATAAGCAAAGCAGAAGGGTTATTATTTTTATACGGTTATCTCGCATTATATTCGTGTAGCCTAAACAAGCATACCCAAAATATTAATTATAAATACACACCCTACTCTGTTAACGTATTTAAAGTATTAACTCACGCGTTAAATAAAACAATCGAGTAGGGTGAGGCTTTTGCCTCATCCCTCTCACAGAACCGTACGTACGGGCCTCGTATACGGCTCCTGTATTCTTCTATCCCTTCGGCTTATTTTCTAAACGCCGATTGAGCAAGCCATCCTG
>NZ_JASDCB010000048.1:0-33296 GCF_030408135.1 Pseudoalteromonas sp. APC 3691
TAAATGCTACTTGTTTACCAAGTCGGTTCAGTTTTTTTTCACTTAGGATACTTTTTAACTTATTAATAAAAATGTTAGCATTCATTTGAAGCTCTTTTCTTGATTCTGTGGTTTGTGTGGTAATAACAATTTGATCATGAATTGAGCTTCAACTCAATTTCTTAAGATCTTACCTATGACATTACCGTAAGCACCTGTCATCCCAGCTATTTGCCCAGTTAAACGACGCTTAATTAGCGGTACTACGGCAAATACAGCGCCTTCACCTGCTTGCACAAAGAACGAACATGCCATAGCCGCAACAACTGCAAGCCATAAAGGCCAAGATGCATCAACCAAACCCATTACAAAATAACCAACAGCAAGACCTGTCGTAAGTACAATAAGTGTTATACGACGACCTAATTTATCTGAAATCCAACCGCCACCTGGGCGAGATGCTAAATTCATAAATGCATAAGCTGAGGCTAAAATACCCGCGTACACCATATCAAGCGCAAACACATCCATAAAAAATAGCGGTAACATAGATACAACCGCAAGCTCAGAACCAAAAGTCGTAAAATATAAAATATTTAAAACAGCCACTTGCTTAAACTCATAACGATGCGACTCAGGTACAGGCTCTTTAAAAATATGACCATTTACGTCAAAGGTTTTATACACTTCGTAAATATAAAGCAGAACTAAAAAAGCATACACGGCAAGTACAAAGTTAGCCGAAATTAGGTTAGCACCGGTTGGTGAAAGCTTCCAAGTAAGTAATGCTAGTGCACCATACATAGGGATTTTCATAATAAGAAGTAATACAAAGTCGCCTTTACTGGTTACTTCCATTGCGCCTACTTTTTTAGGCTTAAAGTATGTACCGCCTTTTGGTGTATCGGTTACATTTAAGTACCAAATATAACGCTTAATACACCCGTTAAACCTACAGCGTAACGCCAACCATCTTCGCCACCAAACATAAGTGCAATAATTGGCAATAACATAGCCGCTGCTGCTGAACCAAAGTTACCCCAGCCGCCATAAATACCTTCTGCAATGCCCAGCTCGTTAGCAGGAAACCATTCACTCACCATACGAATGCCCACAACAAAGCCAGCACCAATAAAGCCTAGCGCAAAACGCGCTATAGCGGCTTGTTCAAATGTGGTTGCCATAGCAAACATAAAACACGGAATACTACAGGTAATAAGTAGCGCGGCATAAACAATCCGGGGACCAAATTTATCGGTCAGCATACCCACCACAACACGGGCAAGAATAGTTAACGCTACATTTAAAATTAGTAATGTTTTAACTTGTGCCATGGTAATACCAAGCGAGCCCGCAATTGCACCTAATAAAGGAGCATCGTTAAACCATACAAAAAATGACACAAAAAAGACCATCCAACTTAGATGTAATACTTTCATTTTTCCTTTAAAGGATATTAAGTTAAATCCAGAACTCGGTTGCATGTTTATTTCCTCGTAAACGTATTATTGTTTTATAAATGCCCCACTCTTTTATATGAGTAGTAGCTCAAATTTTGTTAAATTTTAGTTAACCAAACACAGCAATTACTGAGCCACCAATTAAAATCCATATATTTCAGCTAGTTATATGTATTTATTATTTTAATGCGTTATAGTTGCACTATATGAGTGAGGGGGTAAGGGCTGTTACAGTGCAAATAAAAAGCGTTACTACTTGCTCTAGGATTTAACAAATTGGTATTGTTCAAAAAAAGTATGAGATATTTAAAAATGCAAAAAGCACCGTTAACGTACCAACAGCAACTACGCTATTCTCGGCATATTATGCTGCCGCAGCTTGATATAAACGGACAAGAGAAACTATGGCAATCGCATGCTTTAATTGTTGGTGTGGGTGGGCTTGGATGTGCGGTAAGTCAATATTTAGCGGCATCTGGCGTTGGCACGCTTGCCTTAATTGATAACGATGAAATAGACGTGACCAACCTGCAAAGGCAAATACTGTATAAAGAAAGTGATATTGGTAGCTCAAAATGCAGTGCTGCAAAAAAACAGCTTAACGCACTTAATAGTGAAATAGATATAAACACCATTGAGGCATTTTTTGATGTAAATACCTCTACAGAACAGCTATTTAATAACATTGATATAGTGATTGATTGCTCAGATAACCTAGCAACGCGTAATGCACTTAATAGCGCCTGTTTTAAAGCTAAAGTTCCGCTAGTGTCAGGCTCTGCAATACGTATGGAAGGACAAGTCGCGTGTTTTACTATGGATGAAAACAGTCATTGTTATGGTTGTTTATCGCAATTTTTTAGTGAACAAACACAAAGCTGCTCTGAATCTGGTGTGCTTTCTCCTATTGTGGGGTTAATAGGCAGTATTCAGGCAACTGAAGCGCTAAAAATGCTTGCTGGTTTACCCAGCGGCTTAAGCGAACACTTATTGCTGGTAGATGGTTTAAGCATGGAATTTAATCGTTTTAAAATTGCTAAAAATAGTCAATGTGCGGTGTGCAGCATTTAGTTATTCTAGATTACTGATTGTTGTATAAAGCACATCGCCCACTTTAAAGTTATTTTTGTCCCACATTCGTCTTGAAGCCAAGCCAAACAAAGTTTGCCCGTCAACATTAAGCGTTAACTGCCACTTATTATTAATAAGCTCAGCCTGAGTTAATACCGACCTTAAAACATTACTGTGCGTTGTTTGCTCAGGCTTTAACACACTAAACGACATTTGCTCACTTTCTATAATTAGCTTATTACTGCTATCGACAAGTGCAGGAAGCACAAAAAGCGGTTGCTCACTTTGCTGTAATTGAAGTTGATATAGCCCGTAGTCTTTATCAAATTTAACCACATCGTAATTAATTAAGCTCAGCGGTGTTTGCCTGTCGTTTGCGTAAATAGCCTTTGCAACGTGCGCACTTGCACCTTGGTTTATCACCTTACCTTTATCAAGCTGAATAAGGGTATCGCAGCAAAATAGCAGCTCTTTTAATGAGTGACTTACTATTATAAATTTAATATTAAACTTAACGGCTAACTCATTGAGTTTAGTGAGCGTTTTAAAACGCAATGACCAATCAAGCGCACTAAAAGGCTCATCAAGCATTATAAATTTTTGACCGGCAAGCAAAGTGCGCGCAAATACTACACGCTGGCGCTCGCCACCCGATAAGCTTTGTACATCACGATTTAGTAAATCTTGTAATTCAAGTGTTTTAACAACGTATTGAAGCGTTAAGCTGGTTTGCTTATTTTCGCAGTGTTTTTGTGTAAACGCTAAATTACCTGCCACATCTAAATGAGGAAACAACGGGCACGATTGCAACTGAAGCGTTATACCGCGTTTATCACTTGGCAACTCATGCACTGGCTGATTATTAATATGAACACTTTTTGCAGGCTCTAAACCACTAATACAACGCAGTAATGTTGACTTACCGGAGCCTGAAGGTCCGTAAACACCGAGTACATTAAACGACTCAAGCTCAAGGTTTATATCTAAATCAAAATTATTGAGTGCTTTAAAAAGGCTTAACTTAATCATGTTATTGCTTAACCCCTACAATGCTTTTATTAAACTTAAATAACAGCACTAAACAGGCAAACGAAATAGCCAGTAAAATAAGTGAAAGCTGATGCGCCGCCGTATAATTTAACGATTCAACATGGTCATAAAGCGCAATAGACACCACCTGTGTTTGCCCCTGAATATTACCGCCAATCATTAATACCAAACCAAATTCACCCAATGTATGCGCAAAGCCTAAAGCAAATGCGCTACCAATACTGGGTTTTAAAAGCGGGATAATTAAATGCACAAAGCGTTTAAATGGGCTTAATCCAAGCGCAATGGCAGCTTCGTTATAAGTTTGATTAATATGCTTAAACCCAGCCACAAGCGGCTGCATTACAAAAGGCAGCGAATAAAAAAGCGAGCCAATAACCACGCCCTGAAAACTAAACGCAAGCTGCGTACCCGTTAGCCAAAACCAAAACTGCCCAAAAGCGTGATCAGGCGAAAACAAAACAAGTAAATAAAACCCTAACAACGTAGGCGGTAGCACTAAAGGCATTGCAATTAATGCCTCTAAAAATGGTTTAAATTTACCGTTATAGCCAGCGAGCTTGTAAGCCAGTGGAATACAAAAAATAAGAAGAAGTACTGCGGTTATAAAGGCAAGTTTTATAGTTAACCACAGCGCGGTTAAATCACTTTGAAGCATTGTTTTCCTTTATTCTGTAACCTAATTCAATTAACTGTTGCTGCGTAGCTTCTGCCATTAAAAATTGCATAAGTTGCTTAGCGCTAGCACGCTTTTTAGTCGAGCTAATAATAACGCCTTGTTGAATTATATCGGGATATTGATTGGTAGGCAGCACGGTATAATCTAAATATTTTTGATCTTGCGTGTTACTGTAAGCCGCCTTTAATGACGAAACAGCCACCAGCCCTACTCCTACATTACCGCTTTGCACAAACTGAAATGCATGCGTAATGTTATTCCCGTACACATAATTTATTGGTTTTTTAAAATGGTTATTAGCGTAGTGCTCTGAGGCACGCCCGTATGGTGAAAAACGCGGATTAGCAATGGCTACTTTATCATTTACTTTTTCAGCTTTGGGTTGCCACAAAGCAAGTTCGCCTAACGCGTAAGTGATTAAGCTACTTTGCTCGGCATAGCCTTCTTTAATAAGCGATTGCGGACGAAAATCGTCGGCCGATAAAAACACATCAAATGGCGCGCCATGCACTATTTGCGAATATAAAACACCGCTAGAAGCGGCTGATATTTTTACGTCAACATTAGGTAATGGGGATTTTTTTAGTAGGGTTTCCAATACAGTTTTAAAATTACTCGCTACGGCTACTTGCAGCGTTTCTTTTGCGTTTACGCTGCACGAAAGCATGCATATCACACACAAAAAATAACCCAACCATGTATTGTAAAGCTTTGACATTATAAGTATTGTTTCAAAATAAAATGATTTAAGTAAGCAATATATATGAACGATGTTTGCAATGCACCCGGTTTATTACCAATTGAAACTGCAATACAAAATATACTTGGCACAATAACGCCTGTTAAAGACGTTGAAACCATTTCTATAATGCAAAGTGTTGATCGCGTTTTAGCAAGCGATGTTAAATCAACTATAAACGTACCCGCTCATAACAACTCTGCAATGGATGGCTATGCGCTGTGTATTTCAGATAAAAGCTTAACCTACACACAAGTAGGTAGTGTGTTTGCAGGTCAAATTTTTGAAGGAACCCTTACCCCTGGTCAATGCGTAAGAATAATGACCGGCGCCGCCATTGCACCTGGCGCTAACGGCGTTGTAATGCAAGAAAACGCCTCGGTTGATGGCGATAAAATTACGTTTACTGCGCAACCAGAGCTAAATGAAAACGTGCGTTTTGCTGGCGAGGATATTGCTATAGGCGACGTTATTTTAAAAGCAGGTGATAAATTAAAAGCCGTTGATGTGGGATTATTGGCATCTTTAGGAATTGCCAATATAGATGTGGTAAGAACCCTAAAAATAGCCGTGCTTTCTACAGGCGATGAGCTAATTGAACCTGGTCAGCCGCTTAAACAAGGCGCTATTTTTGAAAGCAACCGCGCTGTTATTATTAGTGCGCTACAACAAAAAAATATAGACGTGCTTGATTTAGGAATTATCCCTGATGACAAAGAACTCATTACTAATGCATTTTTAAAAGCGAACGAACTTGCCGATGCCGTAATAAGCTCAGGCGGTGTATCGGTTGGTGAAGCCGACTTTACCAAAGAAGTGCTCAACGAAATTGGCAATATCCACTTTTGGAAAATAGCCATGAAACCAGGCAAACCTTTTGCATTTGGTAAATTAAGTAACAGTTACTTTTTTGGCTTGCCAGGTAACCCTGTGTCGGCTGCTGTTACGTTTAATCAGTTAGTAGAGCCTGCACTGCAAAAGCTGTCGGGTCTTGGTGAAGTAAATCCTAAAATGCGTTTTAACGCTGTTACTACATCCGTTATTAAAAAGCGCCCAGGAAGAGCCGACTTTCAGCGAGGTACTGCAACAACTAACGAGCAAGGTGACTTGGTGGTTGCCCCGTTTAATAAACAGGGCTCTGGAGTGCTTTCGTCGCTTAGTAAAGCTAACTGCCTAATTGTAGTGCCAGCACAAAGCGGCAATATCGAAAAAGGTGCAACAGTAAGTATTGAGTTGCTATAAAGCCTAAAGTGCTACAGCTAACTGTATAATTTAGCTGTAGCGCTGCCACAAACCTTAAAATATTTTTATATTTAATGTTTGAATTAAACAATTTAACTTTTCGCTACGCCCTACAAACTCTTCCTTACTTAATCTATTAACGCACTTCAGCGCGTTTTTAGTCGCAAAGTATCTATCATAACTTAGGCTTCTTTCGCATTTAACACTATACGTTGAGGGCCAAGAGCCACCTGCCCCCGTTGCTATGCCAACAACGTTACATGTAGCGTCTATATACTGCTCCCATGCTTTTATTTGTGCTTTAACTGCATCAACTTGGTAACCATCAGTTAGTTGCGGGTAAATTTCATCCATCATTTTACTGATTTTAATTTTGTATCTATTGCCCTCTAAATTATAAATTTTGCCAGTGTGCATTGCACCGCCTTCTGGCCAACCATCAGCGCTTTGTGCAAATGCGCCAAATGATGAAATAGCAAAAGCAAACCCGATAATAATTTTATTCATTTTTAAATCCTTTTAACAGATACCTGTAGAAACGCTCATAAAAAATGCCGCAGAGCTTAGCTGAGCGGCATTATATTATTCAATAAGCTTTAAAGAGGTCTATTTAAAAGCCAAATATTTTTAAGTGGAAAAACTTAGTCGCCACTGTATTAATAAATATCACAGCTAAAATAACAGGAATAAACGTTGAAAGTGAAAAGTTAACGTATTTTTCCATAAAGCTTCCCGCATAACTAGGCGAACCTAAGCTTAGCTCTTGTGTTAAGCGTGCTTTTTTCCAGCGATACATTACAAATAAACACACCATTAAGCCATTAAGCGGTAAAATTGTGTCGTAAAATACATCAACAATAATATCAAAGAAGCTCTTATTAACGCCGCCATAACTGGTGAACGAAGTAAGGCTGTCAATCATACCAAACGACATTGTACATAAAATAGTAAGTACACCGGTTGAAAGTGTAAGGATGCCCAGTGCTTTTTTACGGCTAATACCTTTACGGTCGCTTAGTGTTGCTGTCGGTACCTCCACTATTGAAACAAGTGAAGTAATCGCTGCAAAAAATACTAATAAGAAGAATGAGAACGCAACAATAGACGCACCTACATAACCAATATCATTTTGCAGTGCTAATAATATTTTAGGTAGGTATACAAAAATCATTGATACGGACGAATCAGAAAGTGCTGATGGGTCTGTATTTGGGTCAAAGCTAAATATCGCTGGCAACACCATTAGCCCCGCTACAAACGCAACGAGTGAGTCAGTAATAGCGACCATTTTAGCACTGCTTACAATGTCATCTTTTTTAGAAATGTACGACGCGTAAGTCATTAATATACCCATACCCAGCGATAGCGAGAAAAACGCTTGGCTTAATGCGCCATTAAGTACACTTGCACTCATCTTAGAAAAATCAGGAATAATGTAGTATTTAACACCGGCCATTGCGTTATCAAGCGTTAATACATAAGTAACTAGAGCTAGTAGCATAACTAATAAAGCGGGCATTAAAAATTTGGCGGCTTTTTCTATGCCTTGTTTAACACCACCTAACAAAATTAAGTTAACGATAATAACCACAACAGCCATATAACCAAACACAGTGTAACTATTAATAAAAACACCAAAGTGGCCAGGATCTGCAAGTAAATCTAAATTACCGAGGCCTGTTTGCGTTAAATAACCAAAGATCCAAACCGTAATCACCATATAAAATACAGCAATCATAAATGGTGTAAGCACCGCAAAAAAACCAGCTAACTTCCATTTTTTATCGTTATTAGATAATAGTTTGTACGAACCAAGTGGATCTTTTTGAGCGTTACGACCCATTGCCATTTCAGCCATCATGACTGGTAAACAAATGAATATGACAAATAAAGCGTAAATTAATAAGAATGCGCCACCACCATTTTTAGTAGCAGAAACCGGAAAACCAACTAAATTACCAATACCAACAGCTGAACCGGCCGCTGCCATTATGAATCCAAGGCGGGAACTAAATCGTTCTCTATTTTCGCTCATGCATAAAACCTTTTTATTATTTTGTATATTTCAGCGACTCTACCAGTGTTACACAGAGGTTTTCAAGCAATTACAGCTTAAAAATAAAATCGAAGTGTAAACCTGTGTAAATACGCTTTTAATTCACCAATTTTCAACGCTGTGGTAGTATTGCGTTAATCAAATTTAACAATTTTTATGAGATTCCTTATGTTGTACATGATTCACTCAACAGACGTTGAAAATAGCTTAGAGCTTAGAAAAGCAGCACGCCCGGCACATTTAGCACGCCTTAGTGAGCTTGATTCACAAAACCGTCTACTTACCGCCGGTCCATTACCGGCAGTCGATAGTGAGGATCCTCAAGAAGCAGGTTTTACCGGTTCATTAGTGGTTGCTGAATTTGAATCAATTGAAGCAGCTCGAGAGTGGGCAGCAGCAGACCCTTACGTTGCCGCAGGCATCTATGAAAATACAATTGTTAAACCTTTTAAAAAGGTATTTCCTGCTTAAAAAGTATTAAACCCTAGAGCGTGCGTTACACTGTAATTCAGGGTTTGTTCACAGGATTTTAATTAAAATTATCAGGATAAAAACGAATTTACCGTTTTTACTTGAATTTTAGTAACTTAGTTAATTAAACTAAGTGAGTCTGGTCTAGGAGTTTTCCATTATGCGCGTATTATTAAGCCTCGGTTTTATTGCTTGTGTTAGCTTAGCTAACTTTAGTCAAGCAGCAACCGCCACCCAAGCATCTCATGCTGAGGTGGACAAAAAGAAAGCCGTAATACTCGCAAAGAAAACAATTGGCGGTAAGACATTAAAGATCACTGAAAAAACAGATTTTTATACCGTACGAATACTCAAATCTGACGGCCACGTCGTTGATTTACATATTAATAAAAAAACCGGCGAAGTGAAAAAGGATTAAAAATGCGAATTTTAGTTATAGAAGACGATTTACATTTAGCAGATAACCTACGTAATGCCTTAGAAAAAGAACGTTACAGCGTGGATTTATGCCACGATGGTGAAGCAGGTCTTTTCCACATTACAGAATACCCGCTTGATATGGCCGTAGTTGATTTAGGTTTACCTAAAATAGACGGTATTGAGCTAATTAATAAAGCACGAGCACAAGGCATTACAATCCCTATTTTAATCTTAACCGCGCGCGATCGCTGGCAAGATAAAGTAGAAGGTTTAGATGCAGGTGCCGATGACTACCTTACTAAGCCATTTCATGTTGAAGAGCTTATTGCCCGTTGTAATGCATTAATTCGTCGCAGTGCTGGTAAAGCAAATCCAGAAATGACTGCAGGTCCAATTAAAATCCATACACGTTCACAACAAGTATGGGTTGATGACAAAGAACTTAGCCTGACAGCTTACGAATATAAAGTACTTGAATACTTAATGGTAAATCCGCAAAAAGTAATTTCTAAATCAGAACTGACTGAGCACATTTACGACCAAGATTTCGACCTTGATTCAAACGTAATTGAAGTATTTGTACTACGTTTGCGTAAAAAGCTTGACCCTGAAGGCGTACTAAACCCAGTAGAAACACTACGTGGGCGTGGTTACAGGCTTAAAAGCCAGTGGTAATACCGCAAATATCGTTAAAAATAAGGCAAGGATTTATCCTTGTCTTTGTTTTGTTAGTCGCACTTCCTATCTTATTTTATTCAATTGGTAAGGCGTATTACGCTTCACTTGTTGATGCGACAGAAAAAACCCTCGAAGCACAACTCTACTCGCTAATATCTGAAGTCGATTTTACTGAGCATGGTATTATTATGCCCAGCACTATTCTAGCGCCTGAGTTAAACAGATTAAATTCTGATACCTACGCAATGATCTACCGCGATGATGACCCGGTTTGGAACTCAGAGTCGGCTGTAAATTTAAACTATGTACCTCAACAAATAGAGACCAAGGCAGGTGCTGCCGACTTTAGGCGTGTAGAATATAATAATACCGCTTATTGGCAACTTAGCCTGACTGTAATTTTAAACAACATAGATCAATCAGAACAAGCTCGCTTTATATTAGTTAAACGTAACGACGCTCTACTTCGTTTAATGGATGGCTTTAAGCAAACCCTTGTAGATTGGATGTTTATCATGGGGATTGCAATTGCAGGCCTGATGGCGATTGGTTTCATTTGGAGCGCTCGCCCACTCCAACGACTCGATAAAGAAATAAAAGCGATTGAATCAGGCGATATTCAAGAAATTAAAGGCCTCTACCCAGTAGAACTGCAAACAATAAAAGCAGATCTAAACTTGCTACTTGAGTCGCAACAACGCCAAAAGGAACGCTATAGAGCCTCATTGAGCGACCTTGCTCATGCACTCAAAACGCCGCTGGCTGTATTAAAATCAAGTCCATTGGCAAACGATGCCGATGCACAAGAACAACTCGACCGCATTAATGTGATGATCGAGCACCAATTAAAACGTGCTGCAACAGGCGCATCAGACACGTGGAAAAAACAAACCCCTGTTAAGCCAGTACTCGATTCAATACTCAGTGCTATGGCAAAAGTATATCGTGATAAAGATATTATTTTTAGCTGCACTGTAACTGAAAAAGATTATTTTTTAGGCGATCAAACAGATTTAATGGAATTACTCGGTAACTTGATTGATAACGCGTGTAAAGCATGTCGCTCGCAAGTAGAAATACAAGTAATCCAAAGTAAAACCCTGTGTATTGGAATTAGCGACGATGGTCCTGGCGTGCCAGAAGATAAGCGCGAATCTTTACTTACACGTGGTACTCGCCTCGATACTTACGAAAGCGGACACGGCGTAGGCATGGCGATTGTATCAGATTTAGTTAAGTCGTATCACGGTACGCTAACCATTACCGATGCTGATAAATTAGCCGGCGCTCAATTTATTTTAGAGTTTAATTACAATGACAAAAAGTAACTATTTATTAAAACTCACTGCCATTGTGCTATTAGCTACAAGCCAGTACAGCTTGGCAGATGAGGCATGTACTTTAGCCGCTAAAGCAACAACCGATGAAGCTAAGCGGTATATTCAATGCCTAGATACCCAAATTGATAAAGCAAAGCAAGTACAAGGCAGTTGGATACAAAAGCGCAAATATGAGCTAACTAAATCACAAGAAATCACAGGTAATACTCAAGTACTTCCGTTATTTATGCGTAGCATTACTAATAGCGAAAAGTACCTGGAGAGCGCCTGCCAATGGCGCTATTTAATAAAACTTCCTAATGCGACAACCGCAGCCATTAGCTATAAACTCTGTGAAATTGAGCTTATAAATCAATTTACAGAATCACTAAAACACCCATTCTAACAAAACTAATTAGTTAAGTTATTCTGTACACTCCCCGCTCCGCTTGACAATTTATTTATATCAAAACAAACTATCTACTAGTAGATTGCTAAATGGGTAATAAAAATGACTAAACCAGTAATAATTATAGGTGGCGGACTTGCCGGCTTATACTGTGCGTATAAATTACAAAAACTTAATATTCAGTTCTTATTACTGGAAGCTAAATCGCTATTAGGCGGTCGAATTTTTGCCGCGCAATCACCAATAAATAACGATGTTAGTTTTGATTTGGGCCCTACGTGGATATTTCCCCACCAACCAAAAATTCAAGCTTTAGTAAAGTCACTCAACTTGAGTATATTTGAGCAATACAACAAAGGTGATGTGTTATATCAAGCACCTAATTCCAAGCAGCCTCAACAAATTGCAGGTGCTGGAGATATGCAGTTATTTAGGCTTAAGCACGGCATGAATACCTTAATAACTGCCTTATACGCGCAACTTAATCCTGATTCTGTGTTATTAGAACACAATGTCACTGAGCTTAAAAAAGGTGATAACAACTGGCAAATTACGGTTAATCACTTAGGTAATATTAAGCACTTTACTACTGAAAAACTAATTTCAGCAGTTCCTGCTCGTATGGTTACAACACACTTAACACCTGAACTATGGGCGACTCCAGCACTCATAAACCGCCTTAGTAGTGTACCTACATGGATGGCAGGACAAGCCAAATTTATAGCTACTTTTGAACATGCATTTTGGCGTGATAAAAACTTATCAGGGCAGTGCTTTAGCCGCGTAGGCCCTATGGTCGAAATTCACGACGCCAGTGCTGAAGATGGCAATTACGCCGCATTATTTGGCTTTATAGGTGTGCCCTACTTATCACGAAATCAAGTAACTCAAGAGCAATTAATTCAAGCCTGTGTCCAGCAGCTTAGCTACTTTTATGGTAAAGATGCTCAAAAGGCAACGGGTACTTTATTAAAGACTGGGCAGACGATAAGTTTGTAGCGGATAGAGACGCTCAAACTCAGCCTTCGCAGCACCCTGAATTTGATTTTTCAGGCTTAGATGAGCAATTAAATAACCTCAATATTCATTTTGTAGCGAGTGAGTTTGCAAAACAAGAAGCGGGATATTTAGAAGGCGCAATAAACGCAGTGGATGACGCTATTAAATTGTTTGTTAATTAATAGCCCTATATTTACTGATAACTTAACCATCAAGGGCTTTAATTTTACAGCCCTTGATGGTTATAGATGTTAGTTATTTTTAGCAACGTCTTCGCCACTGCCCAGTAAAGTGGCAACCCACTTACCTTCTGCACTGGCTTCTAGGGCTATTTTTACAATCATAGTTAATGGCACAGATAAAAGCATACCCACAGAACCTAATAACCAGCCCCAAAATATTAATGATAAAAATACCACTAGCGTTGAAAGACCGAGCCCTTTGCCCAAAAATTTAGGCTCTACAATATTGCCCATTACCGTATTGATTGTTAAATATCCTGCAGCAACAAGTCCTGCTACTAACGGGCCTTGAGTAATAAGCGCAAGTAATACAGCTGGTACAGCCGCAATAATTGATCCTATATTTGGAATGTAATTGAACATAAACGCCAATACCCCCCACAGCACAAAGTAGTCAACGTCTAAAATCCATAAGTAAAACGCAGCAATAATACCCGTCCCTAAACTTACTAGCGTTTTAATTGCCAAATATGAATTAATAGACTCTAAAAAGCGGTTAATTTGCTTCATTTTGCTATCAGGATCTTCAAGTGCCATGTGTATTTTTTTGCTCAGCATTGGCCCTTCAAACAGCATAAAAACAACAGTTAAAATAATTAAAAACATGTTTGCCATTACGCCACCTAAACCGGTGAGCATATTAGTGGCTACATCAACCATTCTACCTGGGTCGAACATATTGATTAATTGATCTTTATTGAGCAATATATTGTATTGAGATGCTAAATCTACCAGCCATACAAATTCTTCTTTGAGTTGTGTTTTATACTCAGGAAGTTGCTGCGAAAAATCATTTATTGATTGCCCAACAAGCCCGCCAAGGCTCACACCTAAGCCTACGATAATAAGCACTACCAACATAACAGCAATACCTTTAGGAATTCGGTAGCGCGCAAAAAACTTAATAAGCGGGTTACAAATAATGGCAATAAACGCTGCCAAAATAAACGGAATAATAATTACACTTGCTGCTTTTATCCCCGCGAGTATGACCACTAAGGAAGCAAAAACTATTAAGCTTTTATTTACTCCAGTTAAACTTGCCAATTTATTAATCCTTTTATTAATTATATGGCCTTAGTGTAAGGCAAAAGGTAATTAAATGAAATAATGACGAAGTGATCATAAAAGCCTGTTTTACGTATAAATTTGCAAAGCTGTTTGCTAGCGAGTATGTTTTTTAATCACTTGCTACTATTTTATTGTAAGGATTAATAATGCATATATTTGTTACTGGCGCGACAGGATTAATTGGTAAGCACTTATGCCCTTTTTTACTTCATCATAATACTGTTACTGTGCTTAGCCGAAATCCGACTAAAGCTAACGTATTACTGGGACATAAAGTTAAAGCCGTAAGCAATGTTAATGAAGTAGATTTTAACACCGTTGATATTGTTATTAATCTAGCTGGCGAACCAATTGTAAATAAACGCTGGAGCGACAAGCAAAAGCAAATAATACGCGACAGCCGTATTGGTATTACACAAAAAATTAGCGAAGCTATTAAAGCTTGTAGCACTCCCCCGCATACTTTTATTTCTGGAAGTGCTGTAGGCTTGTATGGTCGACAAAATAGTAACACTATTGATGAGACCTGTGAAAATCCGCATGATGAATTTAGCCACCAGCTTTGTAAAGACTGGGAAAGTGCAGCTTTACTTGCGCAATCAGAACAAACCAGAGTGTGTCTATTACGCACGGGTATTGTTTTGGCCAAAAAAGGTGGGGCATTAAGTAAAATGCTACCCGCTTTTAAATTATGCTTGGGTGGCCCTATTGGTGATGGCGAGCAAGGTATGTCGTGGATACACATCGACGATATGATTCAGCTAATACTTTTTATTATTAGACATCCTGAAATATCAGGTCCTGTTAACGCAACTGCACCAAACCCTGTGAGCAACGCTCAATTTAGTAAAAACTTAGGCGAGGCGTTATCACGACCTGCATTTATCCCTATGCCAACCGTAGTGCTTAAACTATTAATGGGTGAAATGTCAGACTTACTTACAACGGGGCAATTTGTAGTTCCTAAAAAAGTATTAGCTCATAATTATCGTTTTCATCATCCAGATATTAAATCAGCTTTAGAGAGCTTGGTTTAGCTGGCGTTAATAATTCTTAAGGTAGAATGCAGAAAATTGAAAAGCAATCCTTTTAACCGAATTGACCTTTTCTTATTAATACATAATAATTACACACTTAATTGAATATATATTTCATAATTTTATAATAAAGAGAATAAATCATGTTTCATTTGCCTACTGTGATCTTCCTCTCTTTTATTCTTAACTTACTCATAAGCTTATTCTTTCTCTCAATTTATAAATATAAAAAACAAACATCTTTTCTACTATTTGGTTTAGCCTGTGCCACATTTGCTCTAACAGAAATACTGGCATGTTTGCGCTTATACATAGACTTTCCTTTGATAACCCACTACTTGGCTAGTATTTCTATGATTATGAGCCCACTTTTAATTATTATTGGACTATATAAATATAAAAATATACAGAATATTAGTTTAATGCCTCTTTACTGCATATTTGGGTTTTCTGGTTTATTGTTATTGGCAATTTATCCTTTCGAAGCAGCAAAAATGCTAACGAGCTTAGTAATTGCCGGATTATTTATTTACACGGCGTATTTAATCAAAAGCATGAGCTTTGTTGCTAAAGCCCAGAAAAAGGCGTTGATCACCTGCTTTTTAGTGCACAGCGGTGTTATGTTTTTAAACGTAATATTTCTACTAATACCGGTACTGAGCTCGAGTATTCAGGATGTAGCAACGCCTTTACAAATTGTTCTTATTAGTCATTTACTGTTAGCCACTCTAAGTGCTCTTATACTGCCATTTTTGTTATTTTCTAATAGTGAATACACGCTATCGAACCTTGCGAACACCGACTCTCTTACACAATTATTTAATCGAAGAGGCTTCTTTAATAATGCCAAAGAAACCCTTAAACAACCTAACAACAGTGATAAAAACGTATCTGTAATTATTCTAGATATCGATTTTTTCAAGCGTGTAAATGATAAGTACGGCCACGACACCGGCGATCAAGCAATTAAATGGATTGCGCAGCACATAAAAGAGCAATTTATTGAGGAAGGTATTTGCGCCAGAATAGGCGGTGAAGAGTTTGCTATATTACTACCAGACTATTCTCTACGAGCAGCTAAAGAATATGCAGAGCACTTACGTGAAAATATTTCTAAGCATCCATTTTATTATCAAAACTCGCATATTAACCTATCTGTAAGCGCCGGTGTGAGTAGTGCACTAAATGGTAAAATGAGTGTAAAAGACTTACTGTCGCTGGCTGATAAGCGCCTTTATCTTGCTAAAGAAACTGGCAGAGATAAAGTAGTCAGCTTTGACGAGAAAAACCTCTTAATGCAGTGCTAATTATTTTATAAGTAATTATAAAAAAGGCCCCTCTTATAAAAACGCGGTAACCCTTTGTATTTATAGCGACCAGTTCCTATTAAGTTATATCAATCAGCTCAAGTGTTTATGCAGTTTACCTCTACATAAAAAAAGCCCTTCATTCGAAGGGCTTTGGTATACACACAATAGAGTTAATAAACTACTTACAAGACAGTGTAGCCTCGTCTGCCTTATTTGGCACAAACTGAATATTAGCTACAGAAATTGACGCTTTACCATTGCTGCGTAAACTAAATGGGCTTGTTAGGTTTGCAAAATTAACACCCTTATCAGCAAAACAACCTAAATCGATTGATACTGACTGCCATTTATTCTCAATGGTTTTATCCACTACGTTTGCTAAATCAATGCTTGCACCACATTCACCCGAGCAAGTCATAGCAAGTGCTATATCGCTCGTTAGTGCTTGGTTTAATTTAATATCAAAGCTAATCACACTATCGGCTTCAACATAGGCAATGGTATCTTCTGCAAAGCTTGTTACTATTTCAGCACTGGCTTTTTCTGTACCGCTGAAGTTAAATTGGCGCGCGTCTTCTTGTACTGTTTTGTCCTCAGTACGGTATTTAATTGCACCAAATTCATGGGTACTACTCGATACATCTAAAAGCTCATCGCCCGATTTTAACAATAAGCGCCATGGTGCTACAGGTGCACCAACAAGTATATCCATACTCGTAAGCCCAGAGTTATCAAGTTTAGAGTCTTCATCAAGGTCGTCAGCTAACACGTTTTTATCGCCGTACGATAAGCCAAAGCCATAAGGGAATAATGGGTCGTAATTTTCATCGCCTTTATTAACCGCAGTTTGTACTGCTGATTTAGGCCAAGAAAACGATAATTTACCTTTAAAGTTATTTTGAATGGAGCCGTCTGCCGCTTTTAATAAAACATCAGCAATACCTGCGCCTTCTGTACCTGGCAACCATGCAGCTACAAACGCGTCAGATGCGTTAAGTTCGCTGTTAACCCACATAGGTCGACCTGATATAAACACAGATACAACAGGAATGCCTTGCTCTTTTAGTGAGTTTAAAAGTGCTAATGACTTTTTATTTCCGCGCTCAAACTCAAGGTTATCTTTATCGCCGTGCCCTTCTGCGTAAGGTTCTTCACCAAATACAACAATGGCAACATCAGGACGTTGCTCAAACGTACCATCAGCGCTTAAAGTAACACTTCCACCTGCTGCAGATATTTGATCTTCAAGCCCTTTATATATCGAAGTAGCACCAGGGAAATCAGCATTTTTATTATTAGTACCTTGCCACGTAATACTCCAACCACCCGACTGTTTACCTATATTATCGGCTCCATCACCTGCAACAAGTACGCGTTGATTAGCTGCGATAGGCAATAGGTTATTTTTATTTTTGAGTAACACAAGTGATTCGCGCACAGCTTGACGTGCTACTTCGCGGTGCTCTTGGGCACCAATTAGCTCTGTTTTTCCAGAGTAAAGACGCTTAGCCGGGCTTGGTTTATCAAATAAACCAGCGCGAAGTTTTACGCGTAATATTCTGCTCACTGCGTCATCAATACGCGACATACTAATTTCGCCTGACTTAACTTGCGCAATTGTATTGTTATAAAGAGGCTTCCAGGCACCTGTTGGCACCATGAAAATATCAAGGCCAGCATTAACGGCTTGCGCACAACTTTCGTTAGTACAGCCTTCAATTTGACCGTGACCGTTCCAATCGCCTACTACAAATCCATCAAAACCCATTCGTGTTTTTAATACATCAGTAAGTAGATATTTATTGCCGTGATTTTTAACGCCATTCCAGCTATTAAAAGAAGCCATAACCGATTGGCTACCTGCTGATAAACCGCCTACATAGCCTTGTGCGTGAATATCAAATAATGATTGTTCACTGTCGATATTATTACCCTGATCATCACCATCAACCGTGCCACCGTCGCCAATAAAGTGCTTAACGGTACTAATTACACGCTTGTCACTTAAAAAATCGTCATCGGCTTTACCTTGTAAGCCATTTACTATGGCTGCTGAGTAATCATGTACAATTTTTGGATCTTCTGAGTAACCTTCGTAGGTTCTTCCCCAGCGATCGTCGCGCACTACGGCAACTGTGGGTGCAAATACCCAATCAATACCCGTAGCCATTACCTCTACTGCAGTAATCGATGCTATTTGCTCGATTAAATCAGGATTATTCGCCGCGCCTAAACCAATGTTGTGCGGAAATAACGTCGCACCAATTACATTATTATGGCCATGTACTGCATCGGTGCCCCACATAGTTGGGATACTACTGCCATCAACTGAGTCGTCGACAGAAGCTTGATAAAAGCTCTCTGCTAAGGCTACCCAGTCCATAGGTGTTGCATGTTTGTCGCCATTAGGGAATGCGCCACCACCATTAAGATATGAACCGAAGCCATATTTACGCATGTCTTCAACGGTAATATCACGAATTTCTGGCTGAATCATTTGAGCAACCTTTTGCTCAAGTGTCATGGCTTTTAAATAGTTGACTATTTTAGCTTCAATATCGGCATCTTTTTTAACGGCAATATTAAGTTTTGGCCAAATTTGCGCTGTTTTAGATAACGTTTCATTAGTTTCAACCGATGTCACTGCGTCGTTTGAACAAGCCGATAAAGTACCTACTGATGCAATTAATGTTGCTAAGGCTATTTTATTAAGTGTAAAAGGGGTTTTCATTATAGAGGCTCCTGCGCTTGAACTGGTTTGCTACCGCTTAAACCATAGAACACGATAAATATGTAACATAAAATAGGTAAAACATACGAAAGTTGAACACCCACAGTATCAGCAAGTGCACCTTGTAAAAGTGGCACTATTGCACCACCCACAATCGCCAAACACAAAATACCAGAGCCTTGAGCTGTATGTTTGCCAAGTCCATTTAACGCTAAACTAAAAATAGTGGGGAACATAATAGAATTGAATAAACCAACCAATAGTATTGACCACATTGCTAATTGACCCGACGTGCTCATGGCAATAACGACTAAAATAATAGCCATGGTTGCGTTAAAGCCAAGTACTTTACCAGCAGGTAATTTTTGCATTACAGCAGCACCAATAAAACGCCCAACCATAGCACCACCAAAATAATAAGTGATGTAATGAGCTGCAGCATGCTCTTTTAGCCCTGCTATATTTTCTTGTGCTAAAAAGCTTACTAAAAAGCTACCAATTGCCACTTCGGCGCCTACATACATAAATATACCCACAGCACCTAATACAAGATGGCGATACTGCCAAGCACTGCCTTCAATTGCCTCTGATTTTTCGGCTTCTGCTTTTTGCTCGCTCATAATGTCTGGTAATTTAAGCCATGCAAAAATACCGGCTAGTAAAATAAGCATTGCAGCTAAAAGGAGGTAAGGAAGTTGTACTGATTCTGCATTTTGTGCAGGTGTTAAAAAGGCTTCTGACGCTGAGTCCAGAATTAACAGAGCACCAAATGATGGCGCAACCGTAGTACCCAACGCGTTAAAAGCTTGGGTTAGTGTTAAACGAGACGACGCAGTTTTTGCTGAACCCAACAAACTTACATAAGGATTTGCAGATACTTGTAATAACGTTATGCCACTTGCAAGTACAAATAAAGCAAATAAAAATACAGGATAACTATGTAAAGACGCTGCTGGGTAAAATAAGATACACCCTACTGCCGCAATTAAAAGCCCAACCACGATTCCTTTTTTATAACCAAGCTTTTTAACAATGTATCCACTAGGGAGTGACATTAAAAAGTAAGCGCCAAAAAAGCAAAACTGCACAAGCATTGCTTGAACATAAGTTAAATCGAAAACCGCTTTTAAATGCGGAATCAAAATATCATTTAAGCAGGTAATAAAACCCCACATAAAAAATAGTGAAGTTAAAGATGTAAGTGCAAAACCATAGTTTTTATCTTGGTGGTTTTGCGACTGTGTGTGTGATGTCAGTGGTGCTGAACTAGCCATGTGCTCTCCGCAATTTATTATTATAAATTGATCTTCAGTAAGTAATTAATACAAACCCCGCTAAGGCGCATTATTAAAGAGTTGACCTGAAGATTAATTAACATTAATCTAAAAATGTAAGCGCTTTCACGGCTAATTAAATACGAACATGTTACATATTTC
This sequence comes from Pseudoalteromonas sp. APC 3691, assembly GCF_030408135.1. Taxonomy (NCBI): domain Bacteria; kingdom Pseudomonadati; phylum Pseudomonadota; class Gammaproteobacteria; order Alteromonadales; family Pseudoalteromonadaceae; genus Pseudoalteromonas; species Pseudoalteromonas sp. APC 3691. The sequence goes on from NZ_JASDCB010000048.1 coordinate 20,400, forward strand.
AACAACTTTTATTTTTAATAATGTTTTGTAACCGCTGAAAGTCAGTAAAAATAGGCGCTAAGCGTGCAATTAAGTTCTCAAAAAGGTTTGTAACCAATGACAAAAATATCATTACCATTTAATTCACCTCTATTAACAAAAGACTTTGTTTATGGTGTAGCAACAGCATCATTTCAGATAGAGGGCGGGTATGAGCATCGCTTACCGTGTATTTGGGATACCTTTTGTAGTACTGCAGGTAAAATTGCTGATAATTCACATGGTCATATTGCCTGCGATCATTACAACAATTGGCAACAAGACATAGATTTAATAGAGTCTCTAGGTGTTGATGCTTACAGGCTTTCTATTTCATGGCCTCGCGTTATGACTCAAGACGGAAAGTTAAATCCTGTAGGCGTTAAGTTTTATACTGATATTTTAGATGAGCTAAAACGAAAAAATATAAAAGCCTTTGTTACTTTGTATCACTGGGATTTACCGCAACACCTTGAAGATGAAGGCGGCTGGCTTAACAGAAAAACAGCTTATGCATTTGAGCAGTACGTAGAACTAATTACTAACGCATTTGGAACACGAGTGTATTCTTACGCTACATTAAACGAACCCTTTTGCAGCGCGTTTTTAGGTTACGAGATTGGCATACATGCCCCAGGTCTAGTAGGCAAGCAGTATGGTAAAAAAGCAGCTCATCACTTATTACTCGCTCATGGTCTGGCTATGAACGTGCTAAATAAAACATCGCCTGATACTCAAAACGGCATTGTGCTTAACTTTACACCCGCCTACCCACTTACAGATACTCAACAAGACATAGACAGTGCCAAATACGCTGATGACTATTTAAATCAGTGGTACATGAAACCAATAATGGACGGTAAATACCCTGATATAATTAGCCAACTACCTGAGGATCACTTACCAGACATACACCCAGGTGATATGGAATTAATTTCTCAGCCAATTGATTACTTAGGCATTAACTTTTATACCCGCCAAGTTTATAAAGCGCACCCTACTGATATTTATGAACCCATTGCACCTACGGGTCCGTTGACAGATATGGGGTGGGAGGTTTACCCGCAATCGTTTACCGATTTGCTTGTATCGCTTAATAAGACATACACCCTACCGCCTATTTATATAACCGAAAATGGCGCAGCAATGCCCGATACATATAATAATGGCGAAGTTAACGACTTAGACCGTTTAAGTTATTATAATACTCATTTAAACGCAGTTCACAATGCAGTTGAACAGGGTGTTGTTATACGTGGCTACTTTGCTTGGAGCTTAATGGACAACTTTGAGTGGGCAGAAGGCTACTTAAAGCGCTTTGGTATTGTTTATGTTGATTATAAAACGCAGCAACGTACTATTAAAAATAGTGGCTTAGCCTATAAAGCACTTATCTCAAATAGATAATAATAAGCACAAAGCGGGATAAACAATCATGGTCAGTGTAAAAGAAAAAATAGCGTATGGCTTAGGCGACACCGCCAGTAATATTATTTTTCAAACAGTTATGATGTTTTTAATGCTGTACTACACAGATGTAGTAGGTTTATCGCCTGCCGTTGTTGGTACTATGTTTTTAGCAGTGCGTATTTTTGATGCCGTAACCGATCCATTAATGGGTAACCTTGCTGATAAAACACATACGCGCTGGGGGCACTTTCGCCCCTACTTACTTTGGCTTGCACTTCCTTTTGCTATTATAAGTATTTTAGCGTTCACTACACCCGATTTAGAAGGCACCGATAAAATAATTTATGCCTTTACTACTTACACACTTCTTATGGTTGTCTACACCGCTATTAATATCCCTTATTGTGCATTGGGCGGCGTACTTACTGCTGACGTAAAAGAGCGCGTTACTATTCAGTCTTACCGGTTTGTATTTGGTATGCTAGGCGGCGTAATAGTAGCGGGTTGTACTATGCCAATGGTTGAGTATTTTGGCCAAGGCGATGCTGCCAAGGGCTATCAATACACAATGACTGCAATGAGCATTTTAGGTTTTGTACTGTTTTTACTTTGTTTTTTAGGCACAAAAGAACGTATACAACAGCCAAAAGAGCAAAACATTCCTTTTGCCAAAAGTGTTAAAGCCTTAATTAAAAACGATCAATGGCGAACTCTTTGCTTAGCTGCATTTTTTTTACTTACCGGGCAAGTATTAAGGCTTACGCTTGCTGTTTACTACGTAAAATACTATTTAGGTCGAGACGATTTAATCACCTTATTTATGACGCTAGGTGTTGCAGCAAGCATGGTAGGTTGTGCTTTAGCTCAACCACTTGCAAAGCGCTTTTGTAAAATAAAGGCCTATATAAGCTTACAAGTTATTGCCGCCGCTATTTGTGGTTTTAGTTACTTTATTAGTAAAGACTCTTTAGTATTGGCATTTGCGGCCTTTATTTTATGGAAATTCTTTTTAGATATGGCAACCCCGTTGTTGTGGGCAAAAATGGCCGACACCATAGATTACGGGCATGAAAAAACAGGTGTACGCATTACGGGTTTGGTTTATTCAGGCGTCATATTTTTTATTAAAATGGGCGTGGCTGTAGGCGGTGCAATTGCAGGCTGGTTATTATCTTTTTACAGCTATCAGGCCGATGCAGTACAAACCCTCGACACCCAACACGGTATTTTACTTTCATTTACTGTACTACCTGCTTTTGGCTCATTATTTGTTGCCTACATAATGAAAAAATATACACTAACTAATCAAGTTGTTGAAAATATTCAATCTAAACTAACAGCTAGTTAAGATATATACTCTAAGGTATTATTTAGCCGAAGTAGTTAAGGATAAGCGAGTGAACAAATAACATGGCAACAATTTATCAAGTCTCAGAGCTTGCGGGCGTATCGTTAGCCACCGTTTCTCGCGTGATGAACAAAAATACCCGCGTAAGCGATAAAACTAAACAAAAAGTGCTTGATGCCATGGAGCAGCTTGGCTACAAGCCCAATTCAATAGCGCAATCTTTAGCCTCTAACTGTACTAACAGTGTCGGTATTTTAGTGTCTGAGTTACATGGTCCTTTCTTTGCCCAAATGATGGCAGGTATTGAATCGGAGCTTCGAGCTGCGGGTAAACACGTTATTATTACCACCGGCCACAGTGAAGAAGACAAAGAACAAGAAGGCATTGAGTTTTTAATTAGCAGACGCTGCGATGCTATTATTTTGCACGTAGAAGCCGTTTCAGACGACTACCTAATAAAACTAAGTAAAGGCTCTACGCCCGTTTATTTAATGAGCCGTTACGTAGAGCAATTAAAAGATAACTGTATCAGCCTAGATAACCAATTAGGTGGCTACCTAGCCACTAAATCGATATTAAATCACGGCCATACACAAATAGCGTACATTGCAGGCCCGCAGTTTAAAGCCGATGCTTTTAACCGCTTAGAGGGTCATAAACAAGCACTCGCAGAGGCTGGTATTAAATTTGATCTTGCGCTTTATTATATTGGCGACTTTAACGAAACCGGTGGTAGTAAAGGCTTAAAACATTTTATTGATGAAAAGCTCAGCTTTACTGCACTAGTGTGCGCCAATGACGAAATGGCGTCTGGTGCTATGAAATATGCTCGAGAGCACGGTTATAATTTACCAAACGATTTATCGATTGTTGGATTTGATAACGTTATTTTTGCAAACTATCTGTACCCTACACTCACGACGATTGATAATCCGATCGGAAAAATGGGCGAAATGGCTGCTAAATTAGTGCTTAAAGATGTCTATCAAAATAAAAATCTTGTTATAAATCGCTTTTTTGAACCTACTTTAATGCAGCGCGATTCATCTGCACCACTTATTAAATAAAGACTAAAAGCGAATACTTATTTGGGTACAAAAAAAGCGGCTAAATGCCGCTTTTGTATGTGAGCTACTTAACAATCCAAGGCGTTACTTTAATAACCTGCGATATATCGCCAAGTGACGCGGTATCATCCTCCCAGTTATCTTCAACTGCAAAATAACACACTGACTTTTCACACGTTATGCTCTTATCATCAAATTGCATTGGGCTTTTAAATGTAACTGCTACGCCCTTTTGCTCTGGTAATAAAAACCACATTAATTTACTTACAAAAAAGCCCGACAAATCAGTTAACAGCTCATCAAGTTCTTCGTTAATGGTATATAACGACTGCTTTGAAAACGTTAAATCTTCAAGTTCGTTTGCTTCTATTTGAAGTTTTAATTGGCAATCATGATCTGGGTTTTGTGGCTGCACCACAATAACAGCTTTATCTGTATCAAGTTGCTTATCGAACGGTAATAGTAGCTGTGCTTTATCGGTAAAGTTAAGTGGGTACTCGTTCTTTTCAGTTAAAATAGTACCGTTTTTAATGGCACATGCTTCGTTAGTTGCTATATCACTTATATAAAAGTTAACTCGCGCATATTGAAAATCGCCTTTGTTAACAACTTTTAATCGGTCATAAAAGCCGTCATACGACATCACAAACTCTCTGGCATTAACATTAAATGCACTCATGCCCAGCAGCACTAACGCAATGGCGTTGGTGCAATTAAAAATGTATTTATTCATCAAAGTAGGCTCTATTTTGGCTAATCATCGTGTTTAGCTCTTCTATATACGCTTCACCGCGCTCAGAGTAAGACATTAAACCGTGTGTAAGTTCAGTCGCTAAAATTGGTTTTTGCTCAAGACGTAAGTTTTCACGTATTGCGCGCAAATCTTTATAAGCAGGATGCGTATTTATGTTTTTAAAGTAAGAGTTTATAGCAGCTCTTACCGATTTAAACGCAGCAACTTCGTGTGCAGCTCCAGTATTACGGCGTTTTGGTACCATGCCACAATCTTTTGTGTAACACCACTGACCAAAAAAGTTAAGGCCAATACGTGCAAAACGCGATGTGCCCCACGCAGATTCATTTGCAGCTTGCATAAGCGCTAATTCTTTAGGAATTATATCAACACGGCGTAGTGCTTGCGTAAGTATTAGCGTATCAATGGTGCTTGGTAAACCGTACGACTTTAATATTGCTGCAATATCTTTGCTTTGCTTTTTTTCTAAAGGTAATTCGTTTTGTAGCATCATGCGTGCTATTTCAAGCTTAGCGCGTTGCTGTAATATTTTTTTGTTTTCGGCTTCAACGTGCGGACGAATAAAGCTAAAAAATGCATGTTTTTTTTCTTTAACATCACTAAATTCTGAAAACTTTGGCAGTTTTACATTATGTAATGGTTTTTCTTTTTTCTTCACTTTTTTTGGTTGTTCTGACGTTTGTTCATCTAGTTCAACATCGTCACTTTGTATAAACGGGTAAGCAAGCGCCCATACAAAAAACACGGTTAGTAAAAGCTTAAAAATCGTTTTTAACATGTATTCTCTCTTGGAAACAACAACTATGCATGGTTAATACACAAGCATACGAAGGCGCATTATACCTAAGCCACTTTATAAACGCGAATAACTGGGGTTTGATGACCTTTTACGGTTGAATTTTCAGCAATGTATTTGGGTTTCGATAAAACAGAGCCTATGTAGTGCATTTGTTCATTCGCAATTTATAAGTCCATGGGTATACTGAGCAAAGTTTAATAATATTAACTATGTGTGAGTAAGCAGTATGGATAAACAATGGCAAAGCCGAATAATAGAGCAATATAAACATCGTCCTAACGATAACCGCTCGCCGTGGCAGGTCGATCGTTCGCGCATTATTCATGCCGCAGCATTTAGGCGTTTGCAAGCTAAAACCCAAATTATGGGCATAGGCCTAAACGACTTTTACCGCACTCGCCTTACCCACTCTTTAGAAGTATCGCAAATTGGTACCGGCATATTGCGCCATTTAAAAGCGCAACATAGCGACTTTACGCACTTTCCATCAACTGGACTGCTCGAAACACTGTGTTTAGCGCACGATATTGGCCATCCACCCTTCGGCCACGGTGGCGAAATAGCGCTAAATTACATGATGCGCGATCACGGTGGTTTTGAAGGTAACGCACAAACACTGCGCATAGTTGCAAAACTTGAGCCCTACAGTAATGGCCACGGCATGAACCTAACTCGTCGTACTTTATTAGGTTTTATAAAATACCCCGCGTTTATTAATACGCTTTGGCATACCATTCCCGATGCCACAACCGGTCGTGCATTTATAAAAGCGGATGATTGGCGACCTGCCAAAGGGTTATACAACGACGATGCAGCCATATTCAATTGGATAGTAGAACCACTGAGTCAAAACGATAAAACGTTGCTGGGTAACCATGCTGCTATTGATAAGTACCGCGCTAAAACAACGTATAAATCGCTCGACAGCGCCATAATGGAGCATGCCGACGATATAGCATACGCGGTACACGACTTAGAAGATGCCATTGCAACCCATGTACTTACGTTAGACGATTGGCAAACCCATGCTCTGCCCCATTTAAAAGCACTAAACTTTGACTGGCTAAACGACATGCTTGAATCGCTGACCCAGCGCTTGTTTTCAAAAAATGATTATGAGCGAAAAGATGCCATAGGTGAGCTGGTTAATACCTTTATTATTCATATACATTTGGATATTCAAAACGATAACTTTGAATGCCCTATTTTAAAGTACACCGCTAAATTAGATGCCCAATACGACAGTGTATTGCAAATACTTAAGCATTTTGTGTTTCAACGTTTAATACGCGCCCCCGAAATGCAGCAAATAGAGTTCAAAGGTCAAAACTTACTAATAGAGTTATTTACCGCGTTTGCTAGCGATCCGCTGCGTTTATTGCCCGAAACAACACAAGCACAATACATAGAAGCGCAAAAGCAAAACCAAGGGATGCGTATAATTTGCGATTATTTGAGCGGAATGACCGACGAGTACGCTTATAAAACATACCAACGATTGTTTTCACCTATGCAGTAGCTAACTGCTAACTGCTAACTGCTAACATTGAAAAGGCCGAGTAAATTTAATTTACTCGGCCTTTTTAGTTTTTATATTTAGTTGGAACGTTTTATAACGACTCTACGCCCATGTTATATAGCGTAAAACCAAATATATCAGCGTACTGCTCAATTGTTTTACTCGTTGGAGTACCTGCACCATGCCCCGCATTGGTTTCTATGCGAATAAGCGTTGGATTATTACCTGTTTGCTTTGCTTGAAGCTCAGCTGCAAACTTAAACGAATGCGAAGGAACAACACGGTCATCATGGTCGCCAGTTGTGATCATAGTAGCTGGATACTCAACACCTGCTTTTACATTATGAAGTGGTGAGTAACCTTTAATGTATTCAAACATTTCTTTGCTTTGCTCACTGGTGCCGTAGTCGTATGCCCAGCCAGCGCCGGCAGTAAATGTATGGTAGCGCAGCATATCAAGTACACCTACAGCAGGTAGAGCAACTTGAAATAAGTCAGGACGCTGCGTCATTACTGCGCCAACTAACAAACCACCATTAGATCCACCGCGAAGTGCTAAGCGTTTTTTAGACGTGTACTTTTTATCTTTTAAGTACTCAGCCGCTGCAATAAAGTCGTCAAACACATTTTGCTTTTGCAATTTTGTGCCTTCATTATGCCAGTCTTTACCGTACTCACCGCCACCACGAATATTAGCAACGGCGTACACACCACCTTGTTCAAGCCATACTGCATTAACGGGGCTAAAGCTTGGCGTTAAACTAATATTAAAACCACCGTAACCATATAAAATAGTAGGGTTTGAACCATCAAGCTTAATGCCTGTTTTATAGGTGATTACCATCGGTATTTTAGTACCGTCTTTTGATGTGTAAAACACCTGCTCAGACGTGTAATCATCGCTATTAAAATCAATAGCCGACTTACGATAAACACCCGATTCACCCGTAGTTACATCAAACGTATAAGTAGTGCCTGGTGTTTTGTAGTTAGTGAACGAATAATAAAGCGTTGTTTGATCTTTTTTACCGCCAAAACCACGTGCAGTACCCACGCCTGGCAATGTAATTTCACGAATTAGCTCGCCTTTTTTGTTGTACTGTTTTACCTGCGAAATAGCATCAACCATATAGTTTGCAAAAAAGGTATCGCCGCCTTTTGTAAGGTTTAGTACGTTTTTGGTTTCAGGAATTAAATCAACCCAATTTTCAGGGCTCGGGTTGCTTGCATCAACCATCACTACTTTTTTGTTTGGTGCATTAAGGTTAGTAACTAAAAACAGCTTGCTGCCTTCGTTATCTATAACTGATGTATCTGAATCAGTATTTCCAACAACCGTTACAAACTCACTGTTTTCTTTTGTTAGATCTTTTATAAACAGCTTATTGCCTGAAGTAGACGTACTTGCCGAAATAAGTAAGTAGTGGCCGTCATGGGTTACATCAGCGCCTACATAGCGATGTTTTTGCTCATCAGTTTCACCAAATACAACACTATCTGCAGATTGTGCAGTACCTAGCTTATGGTAATACGCTTTATGCTGATCTGTTTTAGCCGACAGCTCACTGCCTTTAGGTTTTTCGTAACTTGAATAATAAAAGCCCTCGTTACCTAACCAATCAATGCCACTAAATTTAACGTCAACAAGCGCTTCTTCAACTTGCTTTTTAGTATGTGCATCAATAACAATAATTTTACGCCAGTCGCTGCCACCTTCAGATATTTGATATGCGAGCAATGAACCATCTTTTGAAAACGATAAACCCGACATAGACGTCGTACCATCTTCACTAAACTTGTTTGGGTCTAAAAATACTTCTACGTCGCCGCCATCTTTACTACGGTACAAAACATATTGATTTTGCAGGCCATCGTTTTTATAAAAATAGGTGTAATCGCCTTCAGTAAAAGGAGGGCCTATTTTTTCGTAGTTCATTAGTTTTTCAAGGCGCTGCTTTAACTTATCGCGATAAGGTATTTGTTCTAAATAAGAAAACGTTAAATTGTTTTGCGTTTTAACCCAATCGGCAGTTTCTCTGCTCATATCATCTTCAAGCCAACGATATGGGTCACTAACCGCTTCTTCAAAGTAGGTGTCTACGATATCGCCTTTTTTTGTTTCTGGGTATATAACTGCGTTAACTTGCTTCATAGGTGCTTTTACTTCTTCTTGAGTTACCGTATTAGTTGGCTCTGAACAGCCGCTAAGCGCTACAATTACAGCACACGCTAGAGTATGTTTAAACATCCCGAGTTCCATTCTTATTTATTAATAGTGCGCCTAAGCTATTAACTTTTAGCCCTTTTGTCTATATAGATGCGTTAAGCGCCATTTATCGCTGTAAACAAATGTAAACTTACGCTTTAATAGCATTACCCTCATTAAAATAAAAAACAATAAAAGAGCACACTATGCAAAGTACAAACCCCACGTTTAAAAGCTTTAAAGCCTTCTACCCTTATTATTTAAAAGAGCATCGCAACGTGATTTGCCGCCGCTTACATTTTATAGGAAGCACCCTTGTTCTTGCTGTAATCGCAATAGCATTATTAAAACAACACTACAGTTTATTGTGGCTATTACCTGTTATTGGATATGGGTTTGCGTGGGTCGGGCATTTCTTTTTTGAAAAAAACCGCCCTGCTACTTTTAAACACCCTTTTTACAGTTTGTGGGGAGATTGGGTAATGTTTAAAGACATAATTATTGGAAAAATTAAATTTTAACACTATTTCTAGCACTCTTTTTTATACCAATTACTTATAAAAACAAAATTACTTCATGCTTTAAAGTATAGGTTCTAATAAGTAGTACATAATTTATAACACACCCATTAAATGTTAATTTAGTTAACATTTAATGGGTGTATTTTTATTTTATATTTTTAAAAATATTTATAGCTCAACAGTTGTTTATTGCCAGCCCAATAAAAATGGCTTCCTACAAATAATTAGTTAAATCTACCAACCTCATCTTACCAGTTAATTAAACGTTAAATTTAATTTTTAAATATAATTCATTATCCATCAATTACTTAGCAATTACCTTCGCTATATAACTAAAACAATGATCATTATAAAAAACAACCAAATGTAATTATAAAAACCCTTAAATTAATTGAATGTTATTCAATTGACTGGCTTTGTTAATTAAGTATATGTTCAAGGTAACAAAGAGGTTTAATCTTTATCTTTTTGTTCAAAACTAAAATAATTCAATGGGTATGGGGAAATACAGCATGAATAGAAAACCGTTATTTAAATTACAGCAGTCGGTACCACAAATATTACTCGCCATGAGTGCATCAGCTGCGCTACTTGGTTCGCTCTCAGTAAATGCTGCAGAGCAAGACACCAAAGCAGAAGAAAACATCGAACAAATAAGCGTAATTGGCTCTCGCCGATTAGGCCGTACAGTAGAAGACAGTGCAGTACCCATCGATATAATTGGTGCAGATGCACTTAAAAACTCAGGCTTTACTGAAACGAATGCCCTACTTAGCAATTTATTACCTAGCTTTAACTTCCCGCAAGCATCACTTACTGATGGTAGTGACCATGTACGCCCTGCTCAACTTCGTGGTTTAGCACCTGATCACACTTTAGTGCTTGTTAATGGTAAGCGTCGCCATAGCAACGCATTACTTAACTTAAATGGCTCAACGGGTCGTGGTTCATCATCAGTTGATTTAAATGCAATTCCAGCAAATGCTATCGACCGCATTGAAGTATTACGTGATGGTGCAGCAGCCCAATATGGCTCTGATGCTATAGCCGGCGTTATTAATATTGTGCTTAAAAGTGCCAGCAGCGGTGGCTCAGTGGCGGCTATATATGGTGCTAACGTAACAGAAATGGACGGTGTACCACAGCTTGAGTCTGTATCTGAAGGCAGTGATGGTAATTTAGCCTTTACTGAAGGGGGCGATCGCTCTTTAACAGACGGCCAAACACTAACGCTGCAAGGTAATATGGGTTTTGAACTTGGCGATAATGGCTTTTTAAACATCTCAACAGAATACCGCGACCGACATTCAACTAACCGCTCTGACTACGATAACCGTGAAAACTACGCACGATTAGATGATGGCTCGCTAGACCCTCGTGAACTTACCGTAAATCGATATAACCATAACTTTGGTAATGGCGATGTTGAAGACTTTTCAATGTTTTATAACGCAGGTTATCAATTAACAAACGATATCGATTTATATTCGTTTGGCTCTTACAGCAAACGCGAAGGCGAAGGTGGCGGGTTTTATCGCCGTGCAAGCGATAGCCGTAATATAGAAGAAGTATACCCTGATGGTTTTTTACCGGTTATCACTTCAGACATAGATGACTTTTCGCTGGCACTTGGCGCTAAAGGTTTTATAAGTGAATGGAATTACGATGTATCGGCCGTATATGGTCAAGATGCGTTCGAGTTTGGCGTTATAAATAGCTTAAATACCTCATACGGCCCTACTAGCCAAACAAGCTTTGATGCCGGAACACTTACCTACGATCAACTTACCTTAAACGTTGATTTTAGTCGCGAAGTAGACGTCAGCTTTTTAGAAAGCTCGGTAAGTGTAGCTGTAGGTGCTGAGTATCGCCGCGAAGGATACCAAATAGATGCAGGCGAAGAAGCTTCATATGCACAAGGCACATTTGGCCCAGGAGGCGCAGTAACCGACCCAGTCGATGGCCCATTTGGCGCAGCGGGCGCACAAGTATTCCCGGGGTTTACACCCGAATCAGAGGGCGACAATAGCCGCCATAACGTGAGCTTGTATATAGACCTTGAAACCTACCTAACCGACGATTGGAATTTAGCGGTTGCCGCCCGTTATGAAGATTACTCAGACTTTGGCGATACACTTAACGGTAAAGTTGCGACTCGTTATTCATTAACTGAAGACTTAGCGCTGCGCGCCTCTGTATCAACTGGTTTTAGAGCACCCTCTTTGCAGCAACAATACTTTACCTCAGTGGCCACTGTATTTGTTGATGGCGAACCAACCGAAACAGGTACGTTCGCACCAAGCAGCGATGTAGCAAAAGCACTGGGCTCACCAGGTCTTGATGCCGAGGAAGCAACAAACTACGGCGTTGGTTTTACATGGTCTACCGACTTTAATTTCAGCTTATCGGTTGATTACTACCAAATATTAATTGATGACCGCATTGTGTTATCAAACAACTTATCGGGCGATGCTATTGCCGATTTACTTCAAGGCACAGGTGCTAACCAAGGTCGTTTCTTCTTAAATGCAATTGACAGCAAAACCCGTGGTGTTGATGTGGTTGCCTCTTATAATGTAGCAACTGATGGTTATGGCGATTTAGCCTTTAACCTAGGTTACAACTACGGTAAAAATGAAGTAACAAATATTATCGACCCACCAGCAGAGCTGCAAGGTGCTGGGTTTGATCAAGACAACTTGTTCTCAGGCACTGAGCTGCGTCGTTTTGAAGTAAGCACACCGCGTAATAAGTACAACTTAAGCGCAACATGGACTAACGACGACATACGCACCACGCTTAGAACAACACGTTACGGCGAAACTCAAGACCCTTCAGATATCCCAGAACGTAACGAAGTGCTTAAGCCTAAATGGATAACCGACTTAGATGTCGCCTACTCGCTTAGTGAAAACGTATCACTGAGCTTAGGGGCTAATAACATTTTTGATGTTTATCCAGATGCAACCCGTGAAAATGTTGACGATGTAACCACCTTCTCACGTTTATTTGCTTACTCTAGCTTCTCGCCGTATGGATTTAACGGACGCTACGTGTACGGTAAAATAGAAATGAAGTTCTAATAAGCGCAGCTTAAAGTAACCAAACACACAAAAGCCACCGATTAGGTTAACACCATTCAGTTAAGCATGCTTTGACTTAATGGTGTACCGAGTTTTTGAAATTCGAACGGTCCTACTTTTGGGCCGTTTTCTTTTTTCTGGAAGAATATAACGTTTCACTCGTTCTCGCATT
>NZ_JASDCB010000049.1:0-33239 GCF_030408135.1 Pseudoalteromonas sp. APC 3691
GCACGCTTTAACATTTTCTTTTTAACTAAGCGCCCTTGTTCATTGCAGCACACCACATGGAAAAATCTTTTTGCTATGTCTAAACCAATTGTTGTAATCTTCATTTTGGTCTTCTCCCTTTGATTATTGTAACCACTTTAATCATGGCACATAGATGCCGTATAGGGAGGAGACCATTACATCAGGTTAGTCACTAAATCGACTTTATAGCTAACTCTAAATTGCTTAGCGCGCAACCAAACTCTTTTGCATTTACGCGATGATACTGTGTGTCACTCGCTGCTGTAAGGCTAATTATAAACTCGTCTTGTTGAGCGACCGCACTTTGCTCTTGGCTTAGGCACATAGCTTGAGTAAGTGAGCGAAGCTTTGAATTTGTTAAAATTGAGCCAAAACGCTGCACAGGCAGTGGAGGTATTTTTATAGCCGGTAACGCTTGGCTTATAGTTCGCTCACTCAGAGTAAACGTATTGTTGGTAATATCAATTACGCTACTAGCAGGCCAGTACGAATAACGATAGTTATTACCATCTTTTTGAGGCTTGCCTTGCTCAGTTAAGTGCACTACACCACTTTTACCTATTACGGTTATTAAACTACCTTCTGGCGATTTAATAACAACCAAAGCCGTATTTTCATCAATACCAAAACCATGTTGAATCTCTGTTTTAGTATTATTTACTTCGTTTTTATTTAGCGCTGCTGCAAGCCTAAATGTACGGTTTTGTTCGCTAAATTGAGTATCTAGTACACCAAAGTTAAAACTGCCCAGCCCACCAGCATTAGTGTTATTTTCATTTTTGCGAAGTGCCTCAAGGCTTGTCGTATTTGTAAGCATGCCCGTCACTTTACTCTGGATTGCAGCGCCCGCTCCTTCACCTACAATTACTGGTCGAGTTTGCAATGCTTGCGTCCACGGGTATGGGTTATTGTTTTGATCAAATAATACTTTGTGAGTTAATGCTGCATTACCGCTATTAAACATTACACCTGTACTATTTTTAATAAGTGATACAAGTGCATTAGTGCCACTTTTGCATAAAGCGTATTCGGCTGTTATACGATCGGGATAAATCACTTCACGGTTATACACATTCATTAATGTATTTCTGAGAGCGGGTAATTCATCGCACGAGTTACTCGTAATCGCTTTAGCAAGCGCTGGCGTTAGTGCTAACCATTGAGTGTTTATATTTGATTGTGCTAAAAGACTCTGCGCTACATCTGCCGACTCATAAGGGTCGCGGCTCGATGCCGTAATAGCAAGCATGGTGGGGGTTGCATTATTAACTTTTAAACTGCCCGACATAAATTGTAAAATATTATTAGTCGCGGCCTCGTTATTAAAATCGGTATTTACTTGCTCTTTTAAGCGCTCACCGTTCTTATTAAGGAGCGGTACTTCTAACATATCAAATACAAAGTTGTATTCTTGCTGAGTCAGGCTTTCTAATTGCTGGTTATTTATATCGCGCCACTGCCAAAGTAAATCTACTTTTGCTACGCTATTTGACGATTTACCTAGCAAGGTTGTAAGTGTTTTTAATACAGCCGTTTTTGCCTCAATGTTATTACTAGGCCACTGCTGCGCGATGGTTTTTATTTGAGAGTTGCTAACAGCATATAAATTATGTGACTTACCATCAATAACAGCCTCTTTTTGGCAATTATTAAGCTTTTCGCTAGTACAGGTTGCAAGCTCTGAGCCCACTAAAATTAAAGTTTGGCTTTGCTCTTGAGCCACTGCATTTATTGAAAAACCAGCACCGAACAATGCCACTACCATACCTAGTAACTTCGGCTGTTGATCATGTAAAAATGCACATATCATAATGTAAACTCTAATATAAATAATAAAACTAATATTCTGTAGTTTAACAGCTAGCCACTTGCGCCTAAATATATTTTTATAAATGTTAAATAATTCAAGTCTCTGATAAACGATAGGGTTAAGCACTGCATTTAAATACATTGTTTAGTTTGCCCCTCTGTCTTAGTAAATATTATCTAAACAAATTTAAACGGAGCATTTATTGACCAATTTCATTGTTTGAATTACGGTGGTGAATTATTTTATGTAACTGGGGTGAAATATGGACTTTTCTAATGAAGAGATAAATTTTTTTGCTGAGTTATTTAAGCCTAATAAAAAGTCACATGCTCACAACAGTCACGTTTTAACGTTACAAAGTTCAGTACCAGCCAATATTGCTCACTTACTTAGTAGCGCTAATTTAACCCTGCTCGCAGAGGTTGCACACTATCAGTTATGGTTTCCGTTGGACTTAAAAATTGATAGCGCCGGTATAATCAAACCTATTTTAAACGCCCCCGAAGTAATAGACACACAAGGCACACTGCGCAGTTGGCGCTGGAGTGAGCTAAATATTAAAAGCCAAGGGTTTAAAATTGAATCAATATCAAACACGGGGATGTTTTTAAAACCCCTCAGAAAAGGTAACCATTTAAATAAATCGCAGCACATGGAATTTAGTTTGCCTAACAAACAAAGTATTTCGATGGAAATAGAACCCGTAAGGCAAAGCATGCAAGGTATAGCCGCTAAAATAACGCAAATTCATAGCGGTCAAGAACAACTAAGAGCTTACCTATTTGAAGAACATAAACGTCAACATGCTAAATTATACGAGAATGGCCAATTAGTTGAGCAGCTAATTTAATAGGTGTTTACCCCGCTATACTTGCATTTAGTTGGCTTTATTTAACTCCCTCTCAATGTTAATCTGTACCCTTATTAATAAATCATAAGGATATGACAATGCCAGGTGCTTTTGCGCACATCACTGCTGTTAATATTGCAACGCAAACCAAGTCACTCGCTAAAATGGATATGCCTAAAAAAGCAAAGCTTATTTTAAGCCAACGCCAAGCATACCTTGAACTAGGCTGTGTAGCCCCCGATTATCCTTACTTAGCTGTAGCGCAGCCTAGCCAAAATGCGTGGGCCGACCTAATGCACTATGAGCACACAGGCGATTTACTTAAAGCCATGATTGAATACTGTAAAACACTTGAAGGTGAAGCATTTGAAAAGTGTTTTGCCTGGTTATGCGGTTATATGGCCCATGTTGCTGCAGATATAACAGTGCATCCGGTTGTTGAATTAAAAGTAGGCCCTTACGCGCAAAACCAAACGGCGCACCGTACCTGCGAAATGAATCAAGACGCGTTTATTTGGCAACGTTTAAACTTAGGTGAGTTAGGTTATGCTGACCGCGTGCAACAAAATATTGGATCTTGTACTAACAAAGACGATAATTTTGATACCGATATTGCAAAAATTTGGCGACATGCTTTATTAACGGTTCACCCAAGCTACGCAGCACAACACGCTCCTAACTTTAATTCATGGCATAACGGTTTTCAGCTTGTAGTAAATAATGTTGAAGAAAGCTATCGATTATTTGCCTGTGCACGCCATGTTGCTGCTGATTTAGGCTTGTTTTATCCTCGCCCAAACGAAGTAGACCCCACTTTTATTGAACAACTAAAAACGCCGCACGAGCCTATGCATTACAACGATATTTTTGACTTTGCCGTTAGTAACATTCAGCACTACATAACCATTATTGCCAATGCCATATTTTTAGATACTGATTACAGTGCAATTAAAAATTGGAACCTAGATACAGGCTACGATGAACACAACACGATGACGGTATGGAGCAAATAAAATGAAACACTTACTTTGTATAAGCCTCATAGTATTACTTAGCGGTTGCTACACTCCTAAAAACAACAATCCAGAAGTGATGGCCGACTTAGCCTCACAATTAAAAGATATTGCTACAGCCGTTGATGGCACACTAAAATTTAGTGAAACACCCTATTCAACAACTGATGAATTGTTAAAAGCTGCTGTTAATAACGATTTAAGCAAACTTGCACCCTTTGGGGAATACACGCTTATTGTAAACGTACAAGATGATAACGCAGTGCTACTTTTATGTGATGCCAATACTGCTTTAATTGAAGATGCAGGCTGTACTGCTCAATCAGATATACAGCATTGGGGAGCAGGAGTTATTCATCAGTGCAAAATAACTATAAACGCCCAACAGCTCTGTAACTAGGTAGTAAAATACCTGCTATACATTTAAAGTTGAGCCGTCATCTCTTTGGGGTTAAACACTAAGCCATGGAGGCTAACATGCTCTGCAAAATTTTCGGCTGACATTGGTTTCGCAAAGTAAAAGCCCTGAAATTCTTTACACCCCATTTGCGCCATTATTGCTACTTGCTCTTGGGTTTCTACTCCTTCGGCTACACACTTAATATCAAGCTCTTCACACATAACGTGCACCGCTTTAACTAAACTTTTTTGACGCGTAGAACTTGTTACTTGACTGATTAATGAGCGATCTAACTTAAGTTTGTTAATAGGGTAATCGGCAAGGCGTGCAATATTAGAATACCCCACTCCAAAATCATCAACCGAAATAGTAAAACCCCACGATTGCAGTGTTTGCATAAGCTTTAGCGAATGCGCTTGGTTTGCCTCAAGAGAGGTTTCAGTCAGTTCTAACTCTATTTGAGGTGGCTTTACGTTGAAGTCGGCAAGGTATTTAACCAGTTTTGACATAAAATCGGTTTGGCTAAAATCAATTAGAGATATATTTATTGCCACCGGCACACTCGGTAAACCCGCCTTAGTCCAATTGGCAATTTGAGCGCAGACTTTTTGAATAATCAGATCGGTTAACCTACTGACCATTCTGTATTCTTCAGCAATAGGAATAAATACCACTGGCGACACATTACCTAGTATAGGACTGTTCCAACGCGCTAAAGCTTCAAGCCCTATACATTTACCCGTTGCATCTACTTTAGGTTGATAGTGTACCGACAAATCGCCCTGCTGAAGCGCTTCGTCTAATAACATCGAAATTTCGTATTTTTCGATAAAAGCTTGTGATTTCTTTTCGTTATAACCACTTAGAGGCATATTACAGTTTGCAACTTTAAGTGCTTCGCACGCATTACTAAGTACTGTTGTGCTGTTTTTTCCGTGATCAGGATACTTTGCAAAACCAAATAAAAATGATTGCTGACACTTAGTGCCAAACACATTATAAGTTTTATCTAATGTATTTTTTATTTGCATTAATAGCTTATCTTCAAGCTCGTTTTGCGAGTTTGCGCCAATTATAAAAGCAAGCTTTCCTACTCCTATATGGGCACACAACAACGGCCCATCTGCCATCGCCTTTAAACGCTTATACGCGTTAATAAGTAATGCTTGAGAGTCGGCTTTAGTGAGCTTTAAATTTAAGTATTCACTATTTGCACTTTGGGTAACAACGATAAAAAAACCTTTTTGGTATTTGCTTGTTAATCTGTTGCATTGCAGCTCAAACCATTCTCTATTGGGGAGTTTTGTTTGCGAGTCTCTAAAGCGTAAACGTTTATTTTCTTGTTCCATCATCGATAAGTTTTGTTTAATGAGCTGCTCTTGCGTGCAATCGTAAAAGTCGTATACACGGTAGTTTGTACTCATTGTTATTTGCTGGTAGCAGGCTTTAAAATAGCTTTTTTTGTACTTCACAATTTTATTTTGAGCATTAGGGGCGTCAAAAACTAAAGTAGGAAATAAATGAGAAAGGTTAACGCATTCTTCTTTTAATTCTTTTTTTATACCAAACATATCAATAGCGTGTTGATTAAAATCAGTAATGACAAGGTTTTCGTCAACAATAATTTTGGCTTTATTTGATTCGGTGAACAAGCTTCGATAAAGCTCATTTTTATCTTTAAGGTGTGTATTAGCGCTTATCATTGTTTTGTTTAAACGCTTAGCAGCCACAATTGTGCGTGCCACAGCAAGGGGAATACAAATGTTAAAAAATAAGAATATAAGCCCTGTAATGTATAAGCTGGCATCGGGAAGTTGTTGAGCAATGCCAGTTAAGCCCGATACATCAACGTTATTGATAATCATATAAAACGGTACAATATTTAATACGCCATAAGCAAGGGCTGTTCTATAACCAAGGAGCATAAGTGCGATTATTGGGCAGGAATACATATACATAGAGCCCACTTTAGCAAGCTCTAGGTCTGTTAAAAATAAGTTCATTGACACGCTAGCAGCTACAATGGCTATTAAAAGTACATGAGCGCTGAAGTGATAAAAACGCTTACTTGCTATAAGCAAACCGCATACAGTCGCAAAAAAACTGCTTGTTAATACAACAATATAAATTAAGTTAAACTCAATAGCGCTTGCGTACGTGTGGCACACCACAGCAAAACATAACACCATTACTAATGATAGAATAATGCGCAGTGCACTTACTCGCCAATTAGCAACCTGATCAGGGGCTGAATAGTGATCGTTTAATAAAAAGAACCTATTGAAAAAATGCATAATAAACAACAGTTAAAGCTCATTCTTCTATTAGACATTGATAACTTGTTAAAATCAATCAAATGAATATAATTTCTATTTACATTGTTCTATAAAATAGACAGGTGTAAACCTGCTCGTTAGCCGTTAAACATTCATTTTTCGAGTGTTTTTACAGTTATCCTCTTTAAGCGCGAAACCACTGCATCCTAAAAATTCACCGTGCTTAGATTTTCGTTTACGCATTTCGCGACCACACTTTTCACAAATTGGATGCTGCGTTTTACACTCTGTATTCACACATTGTGAATACGTGCTTTTATCAACCGATGGGCTACTACAGCTTTTACACACTCGTAGTTTAGTTTCGCAAATCTGCGTATTAGTACAGCTATAATAATCACCATACTGACCCGTTTTTGGCACAATTAATCCGTCGCTGCACGTATTACACTCTCTTTGCTTTAGTTGCGACTTGTTAAACAACGTGGAGCCGATTTGAATAGGATAATCGTCATTTACTAGTTCTTTTACAAACGCTGAGCATGCATAAGGGTCTGCAATTAAATACGCTTTATTTTTTGCGCGCGTAATACCTACATAAAGCAAACGCCTTTCTTCTGAGTGAGTGAATTCATCTTGCTCTGGTAATAACGACTCCACCAGCACGTTATTTTGATTATCGCTAGGAAACCCTAATTTACCTTGTTCAAAACCAATAATAATACAGTAATCGGCTTCAAGCCCCTTAGCGCTATGCAATGTCCAAAAATAAAGAGGGTTTGTATGCTTTTTATCTTTTAAATGCTGCTGCACGCTATTTAACATGTATCGGTATCGACTAAGTATGGCAATACTCGCTGATGCATCGTTTTTTTGAATAGTGCTTATGCTCTGCTGTACTTTTATTTCTATCGATTTAGTGCCTTGGTATAAATCGTCTAACAAAATAACTTGTGGTGTGGTTACTTGCGTATGTGTGCTGATCTGCTTTTTATATTGCTCAGGGTTTTGCATTACAAAGCGCCCCGCTACATCACTAATACTATTGTTATATCTAAATGTTTTTTGCAACATAGTAAGTGAGTGGCTGCCCACTAATTCATTAAAGCGTGTAGTAAGCGCTAAATTACCACCCGAGAACCGATAAATTGCTTGCCAGTCATCACCTACCGCAGTAAAGCGTATTCCGTTACCATATTTTAATATCGCATTTAAAAAGCCCATACGCGCACTTGATATATCTTGAAACTCATCAACTAAAATGTGGCTCCACGGAATATTAAAGTCTCCGCTTACTATCGCCTTTGTCGCTTGAATAATCATGTCGTCAAAATCAATGGCATTTTGCGTGCTTAGTTCATTTATATAGGCGTCATGAATTTGCACTAACAAGTTTGCATATTGTTGATAGTTTTTAATACCACTTTGCTTGATGCGCTGCGCTATTTGCTTATTACTTAGTTGCTCCACTCGAATAGCTTGTAAGCATTTTATGTACTTATCAATGCCTTGCTGTAACTGCCCTGAGTTATTTAAAGTATGAAATATTTCGTCGTTACTCATAGGTGTTAATTCAACATTATGCTGCTTTAATTGCTTTGCGAGAGTTTGCTCTAGCTTTCCTTCTACCCAGTTGTAATGAAAGGTCTCGAGTAAAGTGGTGCCATTTTTTTTATGTAACTTACGCTTAAGTGCAATTTGCTCGTTATAGTGTTTTTTATCTATATCGGCACGAGTATTCCCTTGCCTATCAATGCCAAAGTGCTCTAAGTAAATATCGTATTGAGGTATATAAAAGTCTGGTTGGTATTGCCCACTTAGCTCTGCGCCTTGATTAAAGTGATAATTCACCTCATAACTGTGCGCCACGCAATTCAAATGTAGCCAGTTTGAAATAAGCACTTCCTGATAACTTTTTACTTTATGACCCGCAAGGCTACGGTATTCGTTATCGCGTACGTATCGCTCGTACTGTGCATTATCTTTAAAGCTAAATATATCAATCGGCTCATGGAGTAAATCTACAAATGCTTTTAAAAACTGTGGCTCGGTTTGTATTTTTTTACTTACCCACCCAGTTAACCAACTATTTAATTGAACTGGGTCGGTTGCAAATTTTGACAACTCGATTGGCTTTTTAGCACTTTGTAATAATTTAAGCCCAAGCGCATGAAACGTTAAAATAGTGGGTACTTTGGTATGCAAGTTTGCATGCGTGGCGCGTTTAATAAAGCGCTCTTTAAGCTCCTTTGCTGCTGTTTTATTATAGGCCAGCACCAAAATTTGCTCAGGCTTGGCAATATTGCATGCTATTAAATCTAAAGACTTTGCTACCATCACAGATGTTTTACCTGTGCCTGCTGCCGCTAATACTAAATTTTTATCGTTATCGCGTATTACCGCTAAGCGCTGCTCTGTTGTTAATGGATTTGACTCTACTTGATTAAAAAAGTCATTTTTAAGAGTTAGTTGTTTTTTTTCATATTTATGGCGCAACTGTGCAATTGCATCGTGAGTATTGGGTGTAGTGCTCAGTATATTTAAAAATTTAATACTACTTGGCGATAAGTGCTGTTGCCACACACTTGTACTTTTAGCGTACTGCTTGGTAAGCAAAAATACATCATTATTAAGTGTTTTTATGGAACTATCACGTAAAAACTCATCTAAAGCATAGCGCTTGAGCGAAATCTTTGCGTTATTTACCTTTTGCTCAAGCAGGGCTGAAAACCGCGTGTTAAGGGCCGTATTTAAAGCGTTCGCTTGTGATTTGTTTAAAAAGCTAATTGATGTATTACTACTGTCGCACAAATTAATTTTGCCGCTAAATAAACGGTTTTTAAATATTGAGTAATTATAAAAGTCTTTAATTAAAAATGTCCATGCGGGAGCACCTCTAAAATGCACAACAAGGCGCTCTTGTTCAATAGCTACGTGTTTAATACGGGTAAAAAAACGGCCTAGCCAACTTGGAGTAGCAATATACTGCGCCATAATACTCAATATGAAGATATGCTTTACCTTAATTGTAACATACTCTTTTGTAATACATTTAGCGCTAAATCGATGCTTACTTAGTAAACAATTTCATTGGTAAGTTAGTTTTTAAACCTGGTGGTTAATACTTTATTTACAACCATTAACAAATTTAAACATTTATAGATAGCTTGTTGTGTAACAATGCACATATACAAACTTACACTTCATATAATTGTTAGGTATATCCCCAATTAAACAATTATTTACAGCCTAATTAAGTGGTTTAAAGGAGCTAACATGCTTAAAAAATGCATTACCACAACGGCTTTAATTTTAGCATTATGCGCTTGCACGTCAGAAACAGAGTCGGATTTAGTAAAAACACAAGGTATTTGGGCAGGTTTTGAACTAGTTTCTGACGGTAACCGCACGCGTGTTAACGCAGAACTAAATGCAGGCGATGCTAATGGCTCTAACATTGTTTTAAGCGATAGCGACTCATTACAAGCTGTTGTTAATAGCACTGCTATTGTACTTACAAAAGATACCGACTTTTTAGACGTTGATTACCAAGCGTATATAAATGCCACTGACGATAACCAACAGTTTGATATAAAATTTAAACGAGACGATGGCATAAATGCTAATTCGAGCGTGGAGTTGCCTTTAAATTTTATTATTTTAACCCCGAGTAACAATCAAAATTTTGATATTAATAGTCCCCTTACAGTTCAGCTAGATGGCACTGATCCTAATAGTACTAGCCAAGTAGAACTTAGCAGTAGCTGCACTAACAATAATAATGAAACACTTTTACAATCAACGCTTTTTGCGCTTAACACTTCGCGCCTTGAAATAAATCTGCAAAGTTTAGATATGTTTAGCAGCTCGCAAGTAGATCAAGGTAAAACGTGTGATTTAACAATTAGTGTGAAACGCGATCGATTCGGTAGTATTTCGGGTGAATACGCAAACCAAAGCTATATTAAATCCCAGCAATCGCGCGCTATAAAAAATATGACTTTAACGTTTTAATTTGCACGCTAATTTACTCAGCGTTAAGCTACGCCTTTATTAAGTAACTCTACCAATTGTAATTGCCCTCCTTATTTATAGGAAAGCTAATAACAATTGATATAAAGGTTTATTATGACTAACAGCACATACCCTATTGGCACACCTGGCAAAAAATGGAATGACAACGATAAAGCCCAGTGGTTAACACGCCAAAACATTAAACGCAGTTACCAAAACGAAGTCGTAACGCTAATTAATGACCTTAAGAGCACCTTAGATATAGAGCAATACGGCGAGCTTAATTACACCGCTGGCACTTACCCATTATATATATTAAAAACGCCTAACTTTAATGCTAATAAACCAACTGTTTTAATCACCGGTGGTGTACATGGCTACGAAACCAGTGGCGTACATGGCGCACTTAGGTTTGCTAAAACATCGGCTATGCAATATTGCGAACAGTTTAATATTATTGTTGCCCCCTGCATTAGTCCTTGGGGATATGAGACTATAAACCGCTGGAACCCAGACGCTATTGATCCTAATCGCTCATTTTACGAGGGCAGCCCAGCTCAAGAATCAGCCGCTATTATGGCGTTTGTAAAATCATTAGGTACTGACTTAATCGCTCATATTGATTTACACGAAACAACAGATAGCGATAACAGTGAATTTAGACCCGCACTCGCTGCGCGTGAAGGCACTACAAATACTAACTGGAACATACCTGACGGGTTTTATTTAGTTGCAGATACCAAAAAGCCTGAGCCGGAGTTTCAAAAAGTCATTATAGAAAGCGTTGCAAAGGTAACTCATATTGCACCGAGCGATGAAAATAACCAGCTAATAGGCGTACCTCAAGAGCAATTTGGCGTGATTAACTATGCAGCACGCGATTTAGGTTTATGTATGGGCTTTACTGATGCACCCTATGTAACTACTACAGAAGTGTACCCAGATAGCCCAACAGCCACCGATGAAGAATGTATTTTGGCACAAGTCGCGGTTATAACTAGCGCGCTAAATTACATTACAACCTCTACAAAAGATTAACCACTATTAAAGAGCGGGTACTCATTAAATTAAGTACCCGCCCAACCAAGAAACAATCTGATAACAAAAAACAACCCAAAAGAACTGGTTTTATTGAATTTAAAGGTATAAGGTTAGCCTTCCCTCAAATTCAAGGAGTATACATTGGGGTTTAAAAACAAATATGGACAGGTAAGCCTTTACACTGAAAATAACGTTGTTATCGCTCACTTTGCGGGATACATCACCTCAGGGCT
This sequence comes from Pseudoalteromonas sp. APC 3691, assembly GCF_030408135.1. Classification (NCBI taxonomy): domain Bacteria; kingdom Pseudomonadati; phylum Pseudomonadota; class Gammaproteobacteria; order Alteromonadales; family Pseudoalteromonadaceae; genus Pseudoalteromonas; species Pseudoalteromonas sp. APC 3691. Next base: position 11,659 of record NZ_JASDCB010000049.1, read on the forward strand.
TCTTCGTGCGTTTAAAATTGAACTATGCGAAAAAATAAAATCACTCAACAATCAGCCTTGGGCCTATATTAGTGATTCTTTTGATGTTTTAGCTGCAACGCCTGAGGCAGAAAAAGAGATGATAGATATTAGCCATTTAATGAAAGCAAATAACTGCCTGTGTAGTGCGTTTGTACTCACTTCAGCTATCGCTATAAATCAAATGAAACGCATTTTAAAGTGCGCAAAAAGAAACGTTAATTTTAGTGAGTGCCTATTTACCGATTTAGATAGCGCTAAACAGTTTATTTCTCACAACTTAAAAAGTAAGCAAGGCCAACTGATATAAAAATCGTTGATCTTGCTTTATCAATCTTAGTTTTTGTAAAACTGACTGTCTTTGGTTATCGTAATGCTGGCGTTTTCTTGCGCTGTTACAATAAATTGTAACTTACTCACTTTACGTTCAATATCGTAACCATCGGCTGTTACAGTAACGGGAACTCTTTTCATCGCACCCGGTTGTACAAGCGTAGATTTCGGACTTGAGAGCGTTGCCCCAGGCAAACCCTCTATGGCAATACTGTAATGCAGTGCTTGCTGCGTTTTATTAATAATAGTAAGTGTGTAAGGGTTTTCTACTAGGCCCTCGTAGTTCACTCTATAAAGCGCATTCCTATCGCGTAGTACTGAGGCTTCTATTGGTGTACGTTGCAGCATCCATGCAAACATAGATATTATTAACAAAGCCGTTAATGCGCCATACCCTACTAGCTTTAACCTAAATGGATTAGTTTTTTTACCTTCCATTTGTTTCTCACTGGCGTATTTAATTAAGCCTTTCTCGTAACCAAATTTCTCCATGGTATCGTCGCAGGCATCAATACATAAGCCACAATTTATACATTCATATTGCAATCCATTTCGAATGTCTATTCCTGCAGGGCATACCTCTACACACAAGTTACAGTCTACACAGTCACCTAAGTTAAGCTCTTTGGGGTCAGCTTTGCGTTTACGTGGTCCTCGGCTTTCACCTCGCTCGTTATCATATGTAACAAGCAACGTATCTTTATCAAACATAACAGCTTGAAAACGAGAATAAGGGCAAGCAATTGTGCACATTTTTTCGCGTAAAAACCCTGCATTGCCATAAGTACAAAAAGCGAATAAAAACACCCAAAAGCTCGTTATACCTGACCACTCAAACGTAAGCATTTCCATATACAAACTTTTAGCCGGAATAAAATACGCCATAAACGAGGTGGCAGTTAAAATAGAAATAACAATCCACGCACTGTGCTTAGTTATTTTTTTTCGCCAAGTGCTTAGCGTCCACTGTGATTTATCTAATTTAATTCGCTGATTTCGAGTGCCTTCTATGCGTTGCTCTACCCACGAAAACATGAGCATCCATATTGTTTGCGGGCACGTATATCCACACCAAACCCGACCAAGCCAGTTAGTTATAAAAAATAATGCAAAAGCCCCCACCATAAATAGCAGCGCTAAAATCATAAAATCTTGAGGAAGGAGTGTTAAACCAAAAATAGTAAAGGTTTGCGTTGCCACATCAAGCAGCACAGCTTGTTGACCGTTATATTGAATCCACGGTATTGCAATAAAAGTTAGCATTAACAGCCAACCTAAATTACGGCGTATGCGCTGAAAAAATCCTTTTTGCTCGCGGATATAAATTGGCCATTCGGTGTTATAGGGCTTAATGATCATGTCTTCTTCTTTTATATCAAACTTCATAGTACTTGCTTCATAATGACGGGTATTAAGCAAGTATTTGCAACTTTCAGACCAAGCTGAAACTTTAATTACTTCATTGATATTAAAGAAATTATTTTAAAAAACAAAAACCGAGATCGCGATATAAAGCGCATATCGCGATATATCACGATTTTTTAGTGATTCCCAGCTTTCGCATTTTTGAGCGTAGTGTACTCTCAGGTAAGCCCAACTTAACTGCCGCCCCTTTATCGCCCGATATTTGCCAGTGCGATAACGCAAGAACAGAGGTTATATGCTGTTTTTGCGCTTCATCAAGCGTAAGTGAAGGATTAATAACGACTTCGCCACCCGCTTGCAAAGGCTGGCTTAGCTGAAGCACAGCCTGATTAGATAAAATAGCTTCGCGTTCCAGTACATTTTGCAGCTCTCTAATGTTGCCTGGCCAATCATAGGCTTGCAGTTGTGTAATTGCTTTTTTACTTAGCCCTTTTAAATGTTTACCCAGTCGTTTATTTAGCTGCGCAATTAAATTAGCGCATAAATAAGGAATATCCTCTTTTCGATCTTTAAGGGCGGGTACTTTTATAGGAAATACATTGAGCCGATAATACAAATCAATTCTAAACGTGCCTTTTTGTACCATTTCCCACAGGTCGCGATTAGTCGCTGCAATTACTCTAATATTTACTTTTAGCGTATTGCTGCCACCTACACGTTCAAACTCTTGTTCTTGGAGGACTCTAAGCAGTTTACTTTGCGCCTCAAGTGGAAGCTCTGCTATTTCATCTAAAAACAAGGTGCCTTTATCAGCAAGTTCAAAACGCCCTTTACGGGGTTCATTTGCACCTGTAAATGCGCCTTTTTCATGGCCAAAAAGTTCCGATTCTAGCAAACTTGGGGTAAATGCGGCGCAATTTACTTTTATAAAGGCTTGTTCGCTACGCTTGCTTAGTCGATACAAATTACGGGCTACTAATTCTTTACCCGTGCCATTTTCGCCAAGTATAAGCACTGTGCTGTCGGTTTCACTTACCAGTTTTATTTGATCTAACATGGTTTGAAATATATGACTTTGTCCAACTAGCCCTGAGTCTTGCCAATCTTCGTTAAGTTCTGCAATTAAGTAGTTGTTTTCATCTTTTAGCTGCTCACTTAAATGCTTTACTTGCTCAAGTGCCTCTTGCAGTGCATTTTGTGTTTGCTGTTGCAGTGATATATCGCGAAATACCGCTACAGCACCAATTAACTCATCATTTTGATAAACCGGTGTTGAGGTGTATTCCACTGCAAATGAGCTACCGTCTTTACGCCAAAAAACTTCATTTTTAACTTCACGACGTTTGCCGTCAAACATGGTGCAGTAAATTTGGCATTCATCTGCGGGATAAGGTGTGCCATCAGCATGAGTATGGTGATGATATTGGTGTATTTTTTTACCTAATAGCTCCTCAGCCCGCCAGCCGGTCATGCGCTCAGCGGCAGGATTAACAAACACCGCATTACCCGATAGGTCAAAACCGTATATGCCCTCACCTACTGCGTTTAGCAATAATTTAGGATCATTTAAAAATTGTTTTATCATAAATACACCTCGCGAAATATCGCGAGCATTATGGCAATTTTACACACTAAGTGCACTCATTACTTAAAATGCACTCACGTGCCCATTAAAACGCTATAAATAGTGCTGAAATAGCGTTTTCACATCTATTTTTGCACCTAGCCTTGCGGCTATTAAATAAAGCCCTGCAAGTTTTCGGTGAATAAATAGGGCATCAACGGGCGGTGTGTGCCATTGCTGAGATTGTGCACTAAGAGCAAGCCCTGCATTTTTAATTTTGAGCGCGAGTTCGCTGTTTTTAAAATCAAATTTTCCTTCTGCTCTTAGTGGCTCGCACGCCATTAAGAATAAATCAATGACGTTGTTTTTATACTCATCAACTAAGTCATTTTTAAAATAACCAATATGTGAAGCCGCTTTAAGTACACCTTCTCTGTTGTTTTCACTACCCGCTTTAAATAAAGCTAAATACGCTAAACTAAGCACTGTTGATATTTCTCGGGTTGCACCAAAATCAAATAAAACAATTTTTTGTGTATCAAGCTGATAATGAAAATTGGCAAAGTTAGGGTCGGTTTGAATTAATTTAAATTCAAACATTTCTTTAAAAAACAAATCAATAAGTTGCTCTGCAACAAAGCTTTTTTGACTATCAGGTAGCTGTGTAATGCTCTCAATGGGCTCTGCTTTTATATATTCCATAGTAAGTACTTGTTGTGTGCTGTGCTCTGGATATACGTTAGGCACTTTAAAGTGGGGATTAGTTGCTAGTGCATTTTTATAACGTATTAAGTACTGAGCCTCCCGCTTATAATCAGCCTCGGCTAATAACTGCGCTTTAGCCTCACTAATAAGTGGTTTAATATTAAGATCTTTTGGCAATAATCGAGAAATCGTTAATAAAGAAATAACGTTATCGACATCACTTACTACACTTTTTGCAATACCAGGGTATTGAATTTTAACAGCCAGTTGCTCACCATTCTCCTTGTAAGCTAAATGAACTTGCCCTATAGAAGCCGCTGCAAAAGGTCTTAATTCAATATGAGAAAAACGCGCTAGCCACTCATCCCCCCATTGCTCTTTTAACACTTCAACAAGCTGCTTATGAGGCATTGGATTCGCGTCTGAGCGCAGTAAAGCAAGTAACTGAGACAATTCAGGACTAAGTAAATCACCGGCATCCATTGAAAGCAATTGCCCGAGCTTCATTGCGGCGCCACGTAAATGAGATAGCTGTATAGCTAGTTTTTCAATGTTTTTAGGTTGTAGCAGTAAGCTTTTATTGTCCCAACCTTTACCTGTTAGCGCGCTCTTAGCGCCATCAACTAACATGTTGGTAGCAACACCTGTGGCAAGTGAGCCTAATTTTGCAAAGCGAGAAAGCCTAGAAGTGGGAACAGTACGAGGAGCCGCCATAATATTAAAACCTAATTAGCCTGAAAGTCAGGCTAATTAATACGTATATTATAAGTAGGTAGATCTACTTATAGACGAGGTACTAGCTTAATTGCACCTTCAACCACTTTCATATCAAGTGGAAGCTTACTAAGTAGCATCATTTTAGGGTCATCCATATTTAGAGTATAAACAGGGTTAACCGCTAAAAAAGCATTAATCACATCCATTGCTTGGCTATCAAGTGCACCTAAATTACCTTTGAAACCACCGGCATCAACACTCGAATCAAGTAATTTAATATTACGTAAAAACACCGCTTTTTTCTCACTGTCGTAAAATGGGCTACCTTCAATTTGTAGCTTTAAACGCACTGGGTATTTAAGTGCGAATGCATTAATTTCAGCGCTTGAATCAGCACCAAGAACAACAACGTCGCGGTTATCAGGCCCAATATTTACGCTCAAATCATTTACATCAAACTGAACTGGCAAACCCATTAAGCTTACTTTTTCACTTAACTTTGGTAATTGCTTACCCAGTACAGACTCAACCTCAGAGTTAGTAAATGAATATACTGATATGCCTTGCGTGGTATTACAGGCAGTTAAAAATAACGCTGCAATAATAACTAAAATTCTCATGAGAACCCTTTTGTTTATAAATTAGTGGTACATAAAAAAGCCGCTATTAAAGCGGCTTATTAAAATAGTAACCAGCATATATTACGCTGGTTCTAGGGCGTGTTGACCTTTGTGGATTGAAATTTGTTCAATCTAGGGTCGATTTAATCGCGGCGTGAGGTTTGTAACCTAGCGGGCTAAGTCAAAACCGAGCAACAAAGAGTTAATCGTCCCTAGAAAGAACCAAAGGGCAGCGCATGTTTGGCATTTATGCTGCGTTATCGCCTATTTATGGGGAATAACCACACTACATAGACTCTGCCTTGCCTAAATACCAAACAGTCTGCTGCAAATTCAACCACGAAAGGTCAACACGCCCTAGTGCATTAAGCTGCAAGTGTCGCTTTAAGTCGCGTTAGTGTGTCAGGTTCAACTGAACCGCTACTGAGCGCTAATAACTGTTTTAAATAATAGTTTAAATCAGCATGTTCGCCACGATGTTTGTCATCTAACATGGCTACTTGTTCTGCCATTCTAAGTGACTTATCAGTTGAACTTACGTTCGCTAATATTTCCATGCGCGTAATAAGTTGATCTGTATTTAATGCTGTTTTAAGTGGTGCTTGATACTGACTTGGTAACGCTTCATTGTTTTCAAGTGCTGTAATTAACGCATCTAGATTAGCTTGCTCTGATTTGCTTGTAAGCAATGCAAGTTTATCGTCAATAGCTGCTAGTAGCTTAGTAACTTTTGGCGCTAACGATCTAAATTGCGTGTACCCTTTCACTTTTGTTTCTAGGTCGTGCAACTGTGCTCTTTGATTTACATCGCTAAGTGCTGCTTCAAGCTCAGCAAGTTCTGCAACTGCTTGTTTATCTGACTCATTTTGATCAAGTTTTTGCTGCTCAAATTCACTACTACGTTTAGTAAATGTTTCATCGTTATACTGACGAAACTTTTGCCATAACGCATTTTCAGCTTTTAAACCTGCAAAACCAATTGTTTGCCATTGCTGCTGCATTTGCTTCAACTCTTGGCACGCAGCGGCTAAATCATCGCTTTGTGATAATTGCTGCGCTTTTTCTACTAATTCATTTTTAAGTACGGCATTACTTTTATGAAATGCGTTTAATAAAGCCAGTACTTGTTGTTGCTCGCTTTTATAACGATCGTTTAGTGTACGGTATGTTTTAGGATCAACTTTACCTACACTGCGCCACGCTTTGTTTAAACGATTGTATTGGCTTTCATATTGCTTCCAATCAAAGTCATCCTCAGCCGTAGGCTGTAAATGAAGCGCGTGCATGTCGCTAATAATACTTTCGCGTTGTGCTTTTGAGGCCTCGCGTTGTACTTCTTGCTCTGCAAAGTAACTACGACAAGGTGCAAATAACAGCTCGATTTTTTCATCAAACTGTACGCCTTGTTGCTTTTCTTCATCTGTATCTAAGCGACCTAACTCATTCCAACGTTTGCGTAGCACTTTTACTTGCTCTGCACGTTGTTGTGGGTCAGTACACTCTTCACTTACTAATGCGCTTACTTCTTCTAATAAAGCTTCACGCTTTGGTGCTGCAGCGTATTTTTGCCAATCTTTAGCATCTGCAAGTTGCGCTTCAAGTTCCGCTTTTATGTTTGCAAGCGGCTGTTGATATTGCTCAGTAAGTGTATTAAATAACTCTTCAAACCCTTTAAACACGCCAAAGGCAACATTAAATCGACCTTCTTCAATTAGGCGTTTAACATCACGAGCTTTGCGTTTTGCTTGGCTTTGGTTTTTTTCAAGTGGCTTAACTAGCTCATTCATTGGTGCTAAAAATTGCTTTTTATACGTATTTAACTGTGTTTTAAAGGTACTTTGCAGTGCGCTATCTAAAATATTCAAATGACTACGCGCTGCTTTAAAACCATTATTAAATTCAGTTAGAATTTCATCGTATTGTGCTAAATCTTCTGCTGGCTTAATTTCGCATAATGCTGCAAAAGCGAGTTTGTACTCTTTAATAGCCGTTGTTAGCTCAGGTAACTTAGCAACTTGAGTAAATAGTTTTTCTAACTTGCTTACAGCCAGTTTAGATTGCGCATTATTAGCAAGTTCTGTTTCGCTAATAGCTTGCTTAGCTTGCGCTACTTTTGTATCAAGCCAATCTTGCTGAATTTGCTCTGGTGTTTCAAGGCCTAGCTGTAAGGCGTTTTCTATTTCTTCACTTAACGCTTCAACAGTTGCAAGCGCTAGCAATTGGCGCTGTTGTAGCGCTAATTTTTGCTGCTCTTTGTCGTGTACCGCTTTTAGCTGTTCAATGTGTGCATCTAACTTAGTGGTAATCGAAATATATTTTTCGTCAAGAAGCTTAACACGCTCATCACTTAGCCATTTAAGCTCAAGTGCTTGCCACTGGGCCATTAATTCGCCGGCTTGTGGATTTACAACACCAAAATCTGTTTTTTCACGTAAGGCATTTAACTTAGCTAAAATAACACGTGTTGCACTTTCAACCTGTAGTGGCATTTCAATTGCTAAACGCTCATTTTCAATATGCGTTTCAAGTGCTGCTTTTGCACCACCCTTTGCATGCTTTACTAATGGCTTAATTAATTGATGAGTAATAACAAGTTCAACTAATTGAGCTTGTAGCTCTTCGCTACCTTCTTTAAATGCTTTTTCTACTAGTTTTGGATTTGCTAAACGTTTTAATAATTTAACGCGTACTTGCAGTTCTTTTTCTGCAAACGCTAACTTTTCGAGTGTTTTAACGGGTGCAAAACGCTCTATGTATTCGTTTTTAATTTGCGGTGTTAGTGCACTCTCGCTATTTAAAACAGCATTAGATATTTGCAGCTCTGCGATATCTTTTAATGCTTGATCTTGTTTATATGCTTTCCACCAAAGTGGTAACTCGTTTACTTTTTGTAGTGCTTTGCGGCGTATTTCAGCTGAACTATCTTCAAGTGCTAACGTGTTTAATATGGTTGCATCACGTTCAATGTTTAATTTTTCGATAGCATCAAGACGTACTTGTTGCTTAGGGTGTTTCCATTTTGGTGTAAAAAGGTGCTTAAAGATCATGTTCACTAAACCTAGCTATTTCGTTGTCTGATTTAAATTCTTTTTGTAGTTGAGCTTTTGTCTTTTGGATCATTTCACCATTAGCACCAATCGTAAATTGCTCATTTGATTGAGCCACTTTTGCTTGATACAACATAACCAACTGCACTGTTTGTTGCTTTTGCTCGTCTGATAAAACAGTTCCGTCTGGCCATTTTCCAGTAGACGCACCGTATTGCAAGCGTTCGAATAATTCGGGAGTAATATTTTGTACAAGATTGTCGATATTCATGTCATTTTTTCTTTTTTAGAGTCACTAAAACAATACGGTTAATAAGATACCAAATACACCCTACGCCAATAGCCGCAGTATAAGCATACCACTGAAGCGTTTTTTCTTGCGGTTGTAAAAAGTACAAACAGAAAAAACCACCTAAAAATAAGATAAGCGCTAAAAAGGAGTGATTTATAAACATCTGCTTTTTTTTAATTCGCTGTTCGCGCTGAAGTTGTAAAACTTGCTCGTCGTTTAGCTCTGCAATATTGCTTTCGCAATGCGGACATTGCTTATGTTTATCTGAAATTGATTTTGCACATTTTGGGCAACGAATGATCGCCATACTTCTCTCCATACTACGCATAAAAAAAGCGCCTTTCGGCGCCTTTATTGTACTTGTTTTATTTCTCGTTGTCTTTTTTGAATTCAAACCAATAACTGATTTAGAGACGATAATCTAACAAGTTACTCATTAAGTTTAGTTACTCAGTGTCTTTTGACTGTTTCCCTAAACGTTTTTCCCAGAAAGTGGCATTTTTAATACCTAGTTTGACAGGGTCAAATGTGATTTTTCCACCTTTTTTCTTCTGATCTTCGTAATCGCTCAAACATAGTAAAGCAGGCTTAGCTACAAAGAAAATAGCTAAGATACCCAATATGTTAATCCAGGCCATTAAACCAACGCCAATATCTCCAATAGTCCAGATATAACCTGAATTATTAACCATACCGTATGCAACCATAAACATAATCACGAACTTCACGAGGACAAGTGGGATATTGCCTTTAAAATAACGATTTAAGTAAGCAATATTAGTTTCTGCAATAAAGTAATAAGCGAGTATTGTGGTAAAGGCAAAGAAGAATAATGCAATACCGACAAATGCTTGTCCAAAGCTGCCAAATACACTAAATAAAGCCATTTGAGTAAAGGCTGCTGAACCGACCTCAGTCGCTGCATCAACATTTTGTACAATGAACTGCCCTGCTGGTAACTCACCCACAACATTGTATTGCTGCGTTATTAAAATCATGAGTGCTGTTGCAGTACATACAAAAATGGTATCAACATAAACAGAGAAAGCTTGCACTAAACCCTGTTGAGCAGGGTGATCAACCTCTGCTGCTGCGGCTGCATGAGGCCCACTACCTTGCCCTGCTTCATTAGAATATATACCACGCTTAACGCCCCAACCAATAGCGGCACCAAAACCGGCCTGCGCAGTAAATGCATCACTAATAATTAAATAGAATATATCGCCTACTTTATCTAAATTTAAAAATACCACGATTAATGCCAGTACTATGTAACCAAGCGCCATAAATGGCACTACTATTTGCGTAAAGTTCGCAATACGTTTTATACCGCCAAAAATAATAAACGCTAAAACAATAAGGATTATTGCCAAAGCGACTAACTTAAAGCTACCTACATCACCAAAACTAGTCGAGACCATATTGCCATCGCCAAATACTTGGGTAAACGCATTACCTACCGCATTCGCTTGTACACCAGGCAGAAAAACACCACATGCAATAATTGCCGAAACAGCAAATAAGACAGCCAACCATTTTTGTCCTAAACAACGGTCAAAATAATAGGCTGGGCCACCACGATATTGCCCGTCTTCTTCTGTTTTATAAATTTGGCCTAAAGTTGATTCTGCGTAAGCAGTACTTGCACCTAGAAAAGCAACAACCCACATCCAAAAAATAGCACCTGGCCCACCAAAACCGATAGCTGCTGCCACACCTGCGATATTACCAACGCCTACGCGTCCAGACAACGATACTGCAAGGGCTTGAAAAGATGAAATACCTTTATCAGACGTGTTAGGACTAAATAATAACTTACACATTTCTTTAAAATGTCTAACTTGAGCAAATCTAGTTAGTACTGAATAAAACAAGCCTGCGCCTAGGCATAAATAGATGAGTGCATTACTCCAAACAACATCATTAACAGCGCTTACAAAAGCTTCCATGGATATCCTCTATAGTTATATTTATTATTTTTTAATTACGAGACTCTGTTTTAGCTACTACGCTACATAAGCTTTACGAAATAAGATTTCACCTCTTCCGCCCCGACTCATGATTTAATTAATATTAACTTAAGTACCCCAAGGTTGTTAACACTTAATTTTCAAAATATATAATTACACACTTGGCAAAAGGCACTACATCTGTAGTATTTAAATGAAAGTAGATTGATTTGTACCGATACGGTGATGATACGCAGCGAAGAAGCGTTGAAAACGTTTTAAGAATAAAGCTGCTATATGATTATTATTTTTTATACAAAGGGTTTTATTAAAAGCAAAAAGGGTATCAAAACTATTGATACCCTTTTAGATAAGCGTTTTATCTTAAATCATCAACAACATTAACAATAGCCGCTAATGTATCTTGACCAAATTGATAAGAACGACGGTCTGACCAGCCATAGTCTGGATCAGGTAAATCGTTGTTGTCTTTAAATGGCATTTCAATTGTGTACGTTAATGCTTTGAATTCTTCAGCAGTAGCTGATGAACCTACCGTAAGGTTAGCTTGACCTGGCTCATCTTTTGGATAGCCATGCTCATCTTGAAACTCTGGAGTAATAGTCAAAAGCGCAGCTTTAAAGCTATCTTCAAGGCCTTTAAGACGAGCATCGTAACTTGGAATACCTTCACTGCCTGCCACAAAGTTATAAGGTATAGCTTCATCACCGTGTATGTCTAAGTGCATATCTAAGCCAGCTTCGCGCATTTTATTAAGCACTAAGTAAACCTCAGGGCTATTTTCCATACTTGGTGTTTGCCATTCACGGTTTAAGTTAACGCCTTTAGCATTAGTACGAAGATGTCCGCGTGCGCTGCCATCTGGATTCATATTTGGCACAACGTAAAACACTGCTTTTGATAGAAGCGCAGCTGCATGTGGATCCTCGTCATCAAGAAGTTTGTGCAGTAGACCTTCAACATACCACTCTGCCATTGTTTCACCTGGATGTTGACGTGCTGTGATCCAGATGTTTTTCTTATCTTCACTTGGCTCACCAATTTTAAGCACACTCATATCGCGGCCATCGAGTGTTTCACCAAGCGTTATTAATTGGCAAGCACCTTGGCTTTGTGCCCAAGACAATAAATCTAAATGGCGGTCGTAACTGTATGGTGCAAAGTAAGCAAAATAAACACTGCCGCACTCTGGTTCAATTTCAAAGCTTAATGTGCCATTTTCATAGCTTGATGGTACGCGAAACCATGTTTGACGGTCATATGATGCAACAGCTTGATACCCTTCCCAACCATCTGGGTAAGCTGATTTATCAAGCTCATTAATATTTAACTTATGCAATTGGTAAGGTGTTGTTTCAAGACGAAAGTGAAACCACTGATAAAATTCAGACTGGTGATCTTTATTAATTTCTAATTGAATATTTAAAGGATCGGTGGCTTCAATAACTTTGATATTACCACTGTCGAAATTGCTGCTGATTTTCATGGAAAAACCTTTAGGTTGAATAAGTTTATCTGTTTATTAATTCACAGAACTGACATTATTTTGTAAATAGTAAAACGAATGTGCATTTTCTTAATTAAAGCCTATCACAAGGCATACACTTTAAAAATAATACACGACCAAAAAAGCCAGCAACATGCTGGCTTTTAAGTCACTGCAAATAAATTAGCGAGGTAAGCTTGGGAATGACACTTCGGCCATATCGCGCATACAACGAACTACTTGGCAGCTGTAACCAAACTCATTGTCGTACCATACATACAAAACGATACGGTTATCTTCAACAATCGTTGCTTGTGAATCAACAACACCTGCGTAACGGCTACCTACTAAATCGGTAGATACAATTTCCGTTGATGCGGTGTAATCAATTTGGTCACGTAAGTCTGAATGAAGTGCAGTATCGCGTAAAAATGCGTTTAGCTCTTCAACTGATGTGCTTGTTGCTAAGTTAAGATTTAAAATAGCTAGCGACACATTAGGTGTAGGTACGCGGATTGCGTTACCTGTTAATTTGCCTTCAAGCTCTGGTAATGCTTTTGAAACCGCTTTTGCAGCCCCTGTTTCAGTAATTACCATGTTAAGTGCTGCGGCACGGCCACGGCGCTCTGCTTTGTGGTAGTTATCAATAAGGTTTTGATCGTTCGTGTACGAGTGTACAGTTTCAACATGACCATTATTAATACCAAACTTATCGTTTAGTGCTTTAAGCGTTGGTGTAATTGCATTAGTTGTACAGCTTGCTGCACAAACGATTTTATCTTCAGGTAAAATATCTTTGTTATTAACACCATATACGATGTTTTTGATATTACCTTTTGCAGGAGCTGTTAATAATACTTTTGCAGCGCCCTTACACTCTAGATGCTGGCCAAGGCCCGCTTCGTCTTTCCAAATACCGGTGTTATCAACAATTAATGCATCGTCGATACCGTATTGAGTGTAATCAATTTCGCTAGGAGAGTTAGCGTAAATAACTTGAATGTAGCTACCGTTAGCTTTAATTGCATTACGCTCTTTATCAATAGTGATTGAACCATTGAAAGGACCGTGAATTGAATCACGACGCAGTAAGCTTGCGCGCTTTTCAAGATCCCCATCTTTACCGCCACGCACAACAATAGCGCGCAAACGTAAATCTGCATATGGACCTGATTTTTCAATTAATAAACGCGCTAGTAAACGACCAATACGACCAAAACCATACAATACAACATCGCGTGGTTCTTTCGCTGGTAAGTCAGCTATTTCTGCAAGTTCATCTTTTACAAATTCTTCTACTGAGCGGCCTTTAGCTGCTTCTGTGAACAAATAGCTATATGCAAGTTTACCAATATCAATACGCGCAGAGTTTAATTCCATTTTGCTGATAGCTTCTAAAAATGGAAAGCTTTCGCGCAAACGTAATTTAGTGCCTTCAAACTGAGCAACGGTTTTGTGAGATTTGATAATATCAATAGTACTGGCATTTACGAGAGGACGGCCATATACAGCGATTTCGATACCACGATTACGGTAAAGTTTACCAATGATTGGTTGCATGCTTTCTGCGTAATCTTGGCGCTCTTGCCAACTATTTGTGTATTCTAACTCGTGAGATGAGGTCATTTTATTTACCTAAGTTTATCATTTTGAACGGATAGCCTTTAAAAATGCACTATATTTTGAGAGTAATGCACTTCAGGCAGGGCTATTCTAATTTAATCTGAAGTTATTCTCTACTGTTAGGCGTTAAATGATTGCGTTAGAATAGCAAGGTAGATATTCATTTGGGGTTAAGGGATGCTTAAAAAAGCAAGTGTACTATTGGGTTTGCTAACGTTGACAGGGTGTGAAGAACCGTTGACACTCGCACAAGTGTGCAAAGAAACACCTGGCTTTTGTAGCGACTTAAACAAAGACAGCCACTGCAAGGATGAGCGTTCTGATGTGATTATCAAACGTTACATAGAATACAAAGACCCTACTGATGAAAATAAATACCAATTACTCAAGGACTTTGAATCCTATAACCAATGTATAACTGTGGCCGCTAAAATTGAACATATTAAGTTAAAAGCTAAAAAAACGTCACGTATTGACGGTCAATTAACGAGCATTAAAGAAATGACTCGCTTATATCAAGATACCCAAAATACAAACCATCCAGGTTTGCTCTACTACCAATGGTCACGAAATAATAACCAAAGTGCACTGACTAAATTATTAGCGATAGAAAATGACAAAAGTGTAACGCAAAGTGCCGAAATGCAATTTTTTCTAGCATCATACTATATTAAATTTGATGATGAAAAAACCATCGATTTGCTTTATAAGACTTTAGAACTCAATAAAAAAGACAACGTACCGAATCCTGAAGTGTATACATCACTTATTAGTCTTTTTTATAAACATGATAAATTTAAGCATGCATATATATTTTCTAAAGTAGCGCAAATGTCGGGGATTGAAAATATTGACGTGTTTGAAATTGAGCAGCAATTAATAACGAATGGTAAAAGCTTAGACAGCCTAGATGTACTTGCAGAGCAAACATTTCAGCAAATAATGGCAGGTGATTTTGTATCTCCTCGAGAGTTTTAAAAAAGTTTTCTAACGGTACAACTAAATAACTCCGCTAGAGCGGAGTTATTTTAGACAATAAAAAAGGCAGCTTACGCTGCCTTTTTTTATTTTGCTTTGCTTGTGCCCACTTCTACGCGGGTTTTAAGCTTTTGACCTGGTCGAAAAGTCACCACGCGACGTGCCGAAATAGGAATATCTTCGCCTGTTTTCGGATTGCGGCCTGGTCTTTCTTTTTTGTCTCGAAGATCAAAGTTACCAAATCCAGAGAGCTTAACCTGCTCGCCTTTTTCTAGCGCTGAGCGGATTTCTTCAAAAAACGCTTCAACTAAATCTTTGGCATCTTTTTTATTGATCCCGAGCTTTTCAAATAGGTGTTCAGCTATGTCGGCTTTAGTAAGCGCCATATCTAGTCCCTCAACGATGCATTAAACTGTTCGGCCAATTCGGCCACCACGTTATCAACTACTAGATTGATATCTTTCTCTTCGAGTGTTCTATCAACCGCTTGCAGTGTTAGAGCAATCGCCAAACTCTTATAATTTGGCTCAATACCTTTGCCCTTATACACATCGAATAAGTTTAGGTCAACCAATTGATTTCCGCCAACTTTTTCGATCACGCTTAAAATGTCGCCAGATTTAACGCTGTCTGCCACTAAAATCGCGATGTCGCGGCGATTTGAAGGGAATTTAGACACCCCTTCTGCTTGCGGTAAATTTCTTTTTTCTATTGCTGACATTTCAATTTCAAAAACAAAAGTTGCGTTGTTGATATCTAACGACTTTTGAGCTTGAGGATGTAAAGCACCAAAAAAACCAACCTTTTTGCCATCAACATATATTACAGCTGATTGACCAGGATGAAGTCCATCTGACTGCTCGGCTTTAATTTCAAAGCGAGTAACGTCATTAGTAATTGCAAGTAAGGCTTCAACATCACCTTTTAAATCGTAAAAATCAACGTTACGTTTTTCTTCAACCCAATGTTCACCATTTACAAGGCCCGTAATAGCGCCACCAATAACCGGTACTTGGTAAACACCATTTTCTGCACTTTCGTCGCTTATAAATTTAAGACCATGTTCGAATAAACGAATACGAGGCTGTTGGCGATTTTGGTTATACGCTACAGACGCTAATAAACCCGGCATTAAACTTACACGCATCGCTGACATTTCAATTGAAATAGGGTGCGGTAATACCATTGCTTCACACTCTGGGTGTAAAATAGCTTGTGCTTTAGGGTCTACAAAGCTGTATGTAATTGCTTCTTGGTAACCACGAGTCACTAACGTATTACGGAACTTGCTAAGCGCAATAGTTGCTTCGTTATGCGTCGTCATTTTAAGTTTTGCAGTTGGTGCAACATTAGGAATGCTGTTGTAACCGTAAACACGTGCTACTTCTTCAATTAAATCTTCTTCGATGCGAATATCAAAACGGTAGCTTGGTACGTCCGCACTCCAGCTTTCATTTTCTACTTTAACATCAAGACCTAAACGCGTAAGAATATCTGTTACTTTAGCATCTTCAATATGATGACCAATAACACGGTCTAAACGAGCTCGACGAAGACGTACTTCAGTCACTTTTGGTAGTTTGTCAGCCGCTACAGCTTCAACAACTGGGCCTGCTTGACCGCCTACGATTTCAAGAAGTAGCGCTGTTGCACGTTCCATTGCATCATGTTGCAGAGCAAAATCAACACCGCGTTCATAACGGTGTGAAGCATCAGTGTGTAAACCGTAGCTACGTGCTTGCCCTGCAATTGCTACAGGATTAAAAAATGCGCTTTCAAGTAATATATCAGATGTTTTATCTGTAACACCTGATTGCTCACCACCAAAAATACCCGCTATTGCAAGTGCTTTGTTATGATCGGCTATCACAAGTGTAGTGTTGTTTAATTTAGCGGTGTTACCGTCTAATAAAACAAGTTCTTCATCTGCGTTTGCACTACGTACTTTAATACCACCTTCAATCGCATTTAAATCAAACGCGTGCATTGGGTGACCAAGCTCAAGTAATACATAGTTTGTAACATCAACTACTGGGTCGATTGAACGTACGCCACTGCGGCGTAGCTTTTCAACCATCCAAAGCGGTGTTTCTGCATCAAGGTTAATGCCTTTGATCACACGACCAAGGTAACGAGGACATGCATCTTCGTTCACTAATTCAATCGATATTTTATCGTCAATTGTTGGGGTAACCGCTGGAATATCTAATACATTTACGTCAATACTGTTTAAAACGCCTACTTCACGAGCAAGGCCTTTAATGCCTAAACAGTCACCACGGTTTGGTGTTAAATCAACATCTATACTATTATCATCAAGACCTAGGTAGTCACGTAAATCAGTGCCTACTGGTGCATCGCTTGGCAATTCCATAATGCCGTCGCCTTCTTCGCTAATACCTAGCTCAACAAAAGCACATAGCATTCCGTTTGAAGATTGACCGCGTAGTTTGGCTTTTTTAATTTTAAAGTCACCAGGCAGTACAGCGCCCACAGTTGCAACAGCAACTTTAATACCTAAACGACAATTTGGTGCACCACACACGATATCAAGTAGCTCATCGCCACCGACGTTAATTTTGGTAACACGCAGTTTATCTGCATCAGGGTGTTGTCCACATTCAACAACTTCACCTACAACTACGCCATTAAATTTGGCAGCAGCAGGCTCAACGCCATCAACTTCTAAACCAGCCATTGAAAGCTGTTCCGAAAGAGCTTGCGTATCAATAGCAGGATTAACCCACTCTCTTAACCACTTTTCACTAAATTTCATTTTATTGTTTCACTCTTAACGGAACTGGTTCAGGAATTTTAAGTCATTTTCGAAAAATGCACGTAAATCGTTTACGCCATAGCGCAACATGGTTAAACGCTCTACACCCATGCCAAAGGCAAAGCCGGTGTATTTTTCTGGGTCGATACCCACAGACTTAAGTACATTTGGATGTACCATGCCACAGCCTAGTACTTCTAACCACTTGCCGTCTTTACCCATAACATCTACTTCAGCTGAAGGTTCTGTAAATGGGAAGAATGAAGGACGGAAACGAATTTCCATATCTTCTTCAAAAAAGTTACGTAAAAAATCATGCAAAATACCTTTTAGCTCAGTAAAGCTAACATCGGTATCAACCATTAAACCTTCAACCTGATGGAACATAGGTGTATGTGTTTGGTCGTAATCGTTACGGTATACACGTCCAGGTGAAATAATACGCAGTGGTGGCTGCTCAGTTTCCATAGTACGAATTTGCACGCCACTTGTTTGTGTGCGTAGTACTAATTTAGGATTGAAATAAAAGGTATCGTGATCTGCACGTGCTGGGTGGTGCTCTGGAATATTTAGCGCATCAAAGTTATGAAAATCGTCTTCGATTTCTGGACCAGATTTAACTTCAAAACCTAACTCACCGAAAAAGCTTTCTATGCGCTCAATAGTGCGCGTAACTGGGTGTAAACCGCCAGTAGGCATAACACGCCCTGGTAGAGTTACATCTATAGTTTCAGCAGCTAGTTTTTCTTCAAGTGCTTTACTTGCTAGCAATTCACGCTTTTCGTTGATAGCAGCTTGTACATCTTGTTTAGCTTGGTTTATAACTTGGCCTGCTTCTTTACGTTCTTCAGGTGCTATTTTACCTAACGTTTTAAGTAAGCTAGTGATTTCGCCTTTTTTACCAAGGTAATTAACCCTGATATCTTCTAACTGCGCTATTTCACTGGCACTGGCTACCGCCTCAAGTGCTTGCGCTAATATGTTTTCTAAGTTCATTCGATACCTGATCTTTCACAGAAGGTGATTGCTTAAGAGCGTGTTGGCCTTTCAAGATTGCTTTACAACAGTGTGGTTGGTTATTAAATAAGGTTAAGCATTGGGCTGTAGTTTCCTACATAAATCATGCAATAACGCTAAATAAAGACCAAACACATGCAGTTTGAAGTGTTTATCTCGGAGGCTACTCTCTTTGTTGTTCGGGTTTCGCATATAAATACTATGCTAAAGTCCTCACGACGTGATTAAAGCACTCTTAAGTTAAACAAATTCCAATCAGGAAAGGTAAACACGCTCTGATAATAGCTTATGATAACTGAAAGAAGGGTCTAGATTCTAGACCTACTACAGCTTTAACGTTGATTTTATAAAAGGAATAGTTAATTTTCGCTGTGCTGCCATAGATGCATGATCTAATTTGTCGAGTACATCTAATAAAGCACGCATATCACGGCTTAAACGGGTTAGTAAAAAGCGTGCACACTCATCACTTAATTCAAGACCGCGCATATGAGCGCGCTTAACAAGTGCTTGTGCTTTATCGTCATCACTCATAGAACGAATTTGAAAGGTTGTCCCCCACGTTAAACGAGACTCTAAGTCAGGCAGCGAGATATTGAGCATGCTAGGAAGTAAATCGGCAGTTACTACTAACATTTTTCCGGGTTCGTTAAACCGGTTAAAAAAGTTAAATAGTGCTTTTTCCCATGCATCATTCCCTGCAACTAAATGCACGTCATCAATACATAGAACATCAAGCGCTTCTAAACCGTCTAATACCATAGGTCCAAAGTCAACTACTTCGCGCATAGACAGCAGCATATTAGATAGGCCACGCTCTTGTGCTTTAATACAGGTTGCATACAAAAGGTGAGACTTACCCGAATCACCTAACCCACATAAATAAGTATACTGAAACTTTTTAGCTAACTTCGAAAAGCTATCTTTTAAATGGTTAACCTCTAACGAATCTTCCCCACCAAAGTACGATGCAAATGTTTCGTCATCCGGCAAGGTAACCGGTAATGCCATTTGCATCGGCTCAGAAGTTAGCATTATGGCGTTATCCATTGATACTCTAAGCTATTTTTATCAACAACATGATAAAAAGCGCGTGGATCCTCATAATCTTTAAATGAGGAGTCTAGCCCTAACCCTTTTTTAAGATCGCTTAGGTTACCAGTGTGGTTTAGTTTAAATTCTACAAATTCTGGTGTTTTACGAACAATTTTAACTTGCGTAACAACGCTTAAATTCAATAATCTTTGCTTTGCTAATTCAATATCAACAAAACTTTGCGTGCCTTTTAATGTTAGCGTGGCCGCGGCTTGTTCATAATAAGCATTTGGATCAATAGCGTACTCGCTTGCAAGGCCTCGAGCTAAGGAATCAATCATTTGGCTCACTATTTGCTGCTTATCGCCCGTTAATCTATTTGAATCAAATTGATCATCATTAGTAAAACGCCAATCTAAAATCCAATTTTCGCTATCTGCTTCTTTATACATTCTTGCTGTAATACTTCGCTCAGCACTGTAGCGCCTAGAGGCCTCTTCTACTGGTTCTGAAAAGTTACCCCATACCTCAGGAATACCTACTAAACGTCTATCTTGTAAGTCAAGTAATGGCACAACGACAGGTAGACCACGGCGTCCTGCTTTGTCATAAATTAACTGCTCTAATTGCGGGTAACTTTCTTGTGTTACTAATTCTCTGCGCCAATTGTCCTCAATACCTAACCATATTGCGACTAACGGGCGTTGCACTCCCCATAAAGGTAAGTTTAACTCTTTGATTAACGCATTGATCTTTCGAGCTTCAAATTTAACAACGAGTTTCAATTGTCCATTTGCTCTCTCGTCATATTCAAACTTAAGCATATAATCAGAAATATCTTTAGTGCGTTGCTGTGCTAATTTATTTTGATCCGCAGTTTCATCACCGCTTACTTTCACTAAAACATTGAGCAAAGCTTTACGACTCGCAGCTAATCGAGTGTCTCGTGTTTTGTCATCCACTTTTAAAATATCTTGATATAGATCAGTTACTTCAACTGCCGACGCAGAAAAGCAAAATAAAATGGATATGGCGCTAATTAATAATCTATACACAGGCTGTTAGTTCTTGGTTTTAAACTGATTTGATCCTAAATCAAAGACAGTAACAAAGCAAAATTAAATTTGTTATCTAAGGAAATGAAAGTAATTAGCTTTTATAGAAAGTAAAAAAGATTAAATATGAATAAGATAGTTGAGTGAGTTGTACGCTATTCACCTACATTTAACTTTACTACACTTTTAAAACGCGAACCTTTCGGGTCTAGTTTGATCATTAAGGTATTAATGCAATTACTCGATGATGTTACGGCTTAGAATATTCGTTATTCGCTCACATTTCATTTTTCTGCAGACATAAAAAAGCCCGACTATTTCTAGTCGGCTCTCTACAATTTGAGGTCGGTACGCTACGAAGTAGAATGCCGTAGTGCCCAGAGCGGTAAAGTGTCACATAATATATGTACACTATTATTGGATCGGGAGTCACTACGCCCGCCCTACGCGATGGATGTTAATGTGAGTGTATATTAATTGCGCGCATTTTACTTTTTTGCAGACGTAAAAAAGCCCGAATCGTTAGATTCGGGCTTTCTACAATTTGAAGCCTGGTAATGTCCTACTTTCACATAGCAAATGCTACACTATCATCGGCGCTGTTTCGTTTCACTACTGAGTTCGGCATGGGATCAGGTGGGTCCAAAACGCTATTGTCACCAAGCAAATTAGGTGCAAAGAATCAATGACAAGCACGTAGTGCTACCATTTTCTTTGCGCAAGGTGCCTCAACTTTAACGCTACGCGCTAAGAGTCACCTCTTGAATTTGGAAAATATCTGATAATATTTTTTAAGTCTTTCTAAGTAATATCTACTTTAGTTATATTAACTTCTTCGCTTGTTTCACTATCACATAAAACGCGTTTGGCGTTGTATGGTTAAGCCTCACGGGTAATTAGTACAAGTTAGCTTAATGGCTCACACCACTTCCACATCTTGCCTATCAACGTTGTAGTCTTCAACGGCCCTTCAGAGACTT